>NZ_JBMERP010000049.1:0-25621 GCF_049310925.1 Virgibacillus sp. DJP39
AAAGCTCTTATTTAGTTTTCAGGGTATAATTTATACCTTTTACATGAAATTGTCTGGTAGTTATAGCGGAGAAGGCACACCTGTTCCCATACCGAACACAGTAGTTAAGCTCTCCAGCGCCGATGGTAGTTGGGACTTTGTCCCTGCAAGAGTAGGACGCCGCCAGGCTGTTTTTTTTGTATACTTTGAGTTTGTGTGACAAGCAGGCCCAAATAAGATTAAAGCACTATGATTCGCTTTGTTAGATTATTCCACAGTAGCTCAGTGGTAGAGCTATCGGCTGTTAACCGATCGGTCGTAGGTTCGAGTCCTACCTGTGGAGCCATATATTGCTTCCATAGCTCAGCAGGTAGAGCACCACCATGGTAAGGTGGGGGTCAGCAGTTCGAATCTGCTTGGAAGCTCTCTTATTACCTAAGTAATGATGTTCAGTTTTTTTGTTTGCCTCGCTAAATATGATTAACCTGGGGTAGCTCAAATTAACTCGAGGAGGTAGTGTATGGGAGACGATGGTTTTTTATTGATTATAATTGCGTTAATTGTAACAATCTTTGAGGTTATTTTGGCCACTTATTTGATTAAAAAACAACATATAAAGCCAATACGACTACTTTTTATGTCATTACCTACTTTAGTGATTATTTGGGTAGTGGTAATTACAACAGGCTTGTAAAAAGGTTCTATGGCTTCTTGTGAGGGTATTTATACTATTATTTTGAAAGATAAATTATGAATTATTGAGTAAAAAATTGTTGTTTGGAAAATAATGAATAACATGTTCTTAAAAAATTAAAAAATCCCTTTACAAAGCAAGGTAATCTGTATATAATAAAAATCGTTGGTTTTCGACATACATAGAGTTTGGTAAGTTGAAAATTATTTTCTGGCCCGTTGGTCAAGTGGTTAAGACACCGCCCTTTCACGGCGGTATCACGGGTTCGAATCCCGTACGGGTCACCATTAATGTGGAGGATTAGCTCAGCTGGGAGAGCACCTGCCTTACAAGCAGGGGGTCGCAGGTTCGAGCCCTGCATCCTCCACCATTTTTTATTAAGCCGGCCTAGCTCAACTGGTAGAGCAACTGACTTGTAATCAGTAGGTTGGGGGTTCAAGTCCTCTGGCCGGCACCATTTTTTATGTATAACATTTAAAAATCAGGTTAGTATATATGGAGGGGTAGCGAAGTGGCTAAACGCGGCGGACTGTAAATCCGCTCCCTCAGGGTTCGGCAGTTCGAATCTGCCCCCCTCCACCACTAAATATTATTGGGCTATAGCCAAGCGGTAAGGCAGCAGGTTTTGATCCTGTCATCCCCAGGTTCGAATCCTGGTAGCCCAGCCATTTTTCTTATATAGTTAAAACCTTGTGCATCAATCTGACCACGTAAACGTGGTTTTTGTATGTAAAAAGCTATTAGCTAAGTTGGTAGAGCAACAAGCAAAACTTCTACCGAATTTGCTACGAGTAACCTCGACGATCTAACTTCGTTGTGTATTCCTTAGAGGAGAGGTTAGCTTTTAAGTACACATGTTTCATGAACTTTGTTTTCATGCGAGCCATTAGCTCAGTTGGTAGAGCATCTGACTTTTAATCAGAGGGTCGAAGGTTCGAATCCTTCATGGCTCATCACTTTTTTATAAAAGAAATCTAGCATTCAAACAAAATACATAGTATAATTGCAAATAAACAAGGTCGTTAGGAAAGTAAACAACCTTGTTTATTTGCATTTTACGCTGTTTTTTAACATAATAGATAGAGTGAAATTATTGTAAAAACAACTATAAAAACTTATTATATATTGATACACAAAAGGATGATTTTATATGAATACTTCTAGAATCCCTGGCTTTTATAATATGACTATTGAAGAACGCAGGAAGATCCTTGCTGAACAAGCTGGTTTTACAAAGGAAGAGACTGCACACCTCCAGTCAACAAATCCATTATCTCTTGATACAGCAGATAATATGATTGAAAATGTAATAGGTACTTATCAATTGCCGTTAGGGTTAGGATTAAACTTTCTTATAAACGGGAAAGATTACGTAGTGCCTATGGCTGTTGAAGAACCTTCTGTTGTTGCATCAGCGAGCTATATTGCCAAGATAGTGCGGAATGCCGGTGGGTTCATTACAGAAGCCACAGACAGGATTATGATTGGCCAAATCCAGGTAATTGGATGTCCTGATTTTACTTTAGCCAAAGAAGCAATATTAAAAGAAAAGGATATGCTTCTAGAGGGTGCTAACGCAGCCTACCCAAGTATTGTTGCCCGGGGTGGAGGAGCAGAGGATTTAGAAGTACGCATATTAAATGATGAAACAGGCTCAAAGTATGGCCAGATGTTAGTATTACACCTGTATATAAATACATGTGATGCAATGGGTGCTAATATAATTAATACTATGGTTGAAGCACTAGCGCCAGTAGTTGAAGATTTGACAAAAGGGAAAGTATATTTAAGAATACTTTCAAATCTGGCTGACAGATGTATGGCACGTTCTAAATGTGTCATACCACCGAGCTTATTAGAGACAGGTAGTTATTCAGGTGAGGAAGTTCGTGACGGAATCGTACATGCATATGAATTTGCTGCATCTGATCCATATCGCGCAGTGACACATAATAAAGGTATTATGAATGGAATAGACCCGATAGTAATTGCAACAGGGAATGACTGGCGTGCTGTTGAAGCAGGCGCACACGCTTATGCTGCAAGATTTGGCAAATACAGTTCGATGACAGAATGGTATGTTGATGATGAGGGAAACCTGGTTGGTGAACTTGAATTACCTATGTCAGTGGGAACTGTTGGTGGTTCAATTCGCGTGCACCCAACCTCACAAATTGCGCATAAGATGTTAGATGTAGAATCTGCTCAAGAATTAGCTCAGGTTATAGTATCAGTAGGCCTAGCGCAAAATCTGGGAGCATTAAAAGCTTTAGTGACAGATGGTATTCAAAAGGGTCATATGGCTTTACATTCTCGCTCTGTTGCAATGGCGGCAGGGGCCAAAGGAGAGCTGATTGATATCATTGCTGAACAATTAATAAACGAAAAAGAAATCCGTGTGGGAAAAGCTAAAGAATTGGTGGCAAAGAGCAAAAGATGAGTCTAGAGAAGGCAAGAACTTCAGAACAAACAGCTATTGGTATAGCTCATAGTAAGTTGATTTTAATTGGAGAGCATGCGGTTGTACACGGACAGCCCGCTATAGCTATTCCTTTCCCTTTGGTTGGGGTTGAAGCACTTGTAGAAAATGTTACAGGAACAGTTAAAATAGACAGCACGTTTTATCACGGACCGATTGAGAAGGCTCCCAATGCATTAAACGGTTTGACTAACTGTATAAAAGCAACATTAGACCATTTGAACCTTCCACAAAGTGATCTACTGATTCGAATAAAATCATCTATACCACCTGGCAAGGGTCTTGGTTCTAGTGCATCAGTTGCAATTGCAGTTATTCGGTCATTGTTTGCACATGCAGAGGAAGACCTTTCAGAAGAAACATTGTTAATGTTAGCTGATATTTCTGAAACATACGCTCATGGTGCGCCCAGCGGAATCGACACGCTAACGATAACTTCACAGTCACCTGTATGGTACGAGAAGGATATTCCTTTTCACTTTATTAAACCAAAAGATGATTTTCATTTTATTGTGGCTGACTCTGGAAGAAAAGGTGACACACGATTAGCTGTTGAGTCGGTAGCAGATTTATTAAAATCTGCACCTAAAAAGATTCAGGCTAGTCTTGATCGAATTGGTGATATAACACATCAAGCGAGAAGAGCGCTTGAAAAAGCAAGCAAACAGCTTCTAGGAAAGACCTTAAATGAAGCACAAAAAGAGTTAGAGGCACTAGGTGTAAGTGACGCCGGTCTGAATAGGCTTATCTATGTTGCGCGTCAAGAGGGTGCTCTAGGTGCCAAACTAACAGGTGGCGGTAATGGCGGTTGTATTATTGCCTTAGCTCGTAACGAGGCGCATTCTAAGCAACTTAGTGAACGATTAAAAAGCTTTGGTGCTCATGCTGTATGGTCATTTGTTTTACGCAAACAAAAGTAAGGGAATAGAGATGGGGATTATGAATGAAAGCAACGGCAAAAGCACATACCAACATTGCCTTAATTAAATATTGGGGAAAGCGCGATGAGTCGTTGATTTTACCAATGAATAGTAGTCTATCTTTGACTTTAAATGCATTTTATACAGAGACAACAGTAACGTTTAAGCCTGATCTTAGTGAAGATAAATTTTTTCTCGATAATGAATTAATTGTTGGAGATCAGTTTACGAAGGTATCTAAGTTTCTTGATTTAATTAGAAACTATGCGGATGTTCCTGATTTATTTGCAGAAGTTCATTCAACAAATGCTGTGCCAACTGCAGCAGGTTTTGCTTCTTCTGCCTCCGGTTTTGCGGCACTTGCAGCAGCGGCTTCACGTGCTCTCGATTTAAAATTAGATGAGTCGACTTTGTCACGGTTGACACGCCAAGGCTCTGGATCCGCTTGTCGTTCCGTTTATGGTGGTTTTGTTGAGTGGGAAAAAGGTACTCAGGATGATGGATCAGATTCCTATGCTGTTCCTGTAGCTCCACAGGACCACTGGGATGTGCGTGTGGCAGCTGTTGTATTGTCATCTGTTATGAAAAAGGTGTCTAGCCGCGAGGGGATGAAACGAACGGTTGAAACGTCCCCATTTTACTCCGCATGGGTCGATAATATTCCGACTGATTTAACACAAATCAAAGAAGCTATTCAGGATCGTGATTTTGAAAGAATGGGTGAAATTGCAGAAGCTAACTGTCAAAAGATGCATGCAACGACACTAGCTGCAAATCCGCCATTTACTTATTGGCATGATACAACGCTAACGGTTATGCAAACAGTTCAAGGACTTCGCGAGAAAGGTATTCCTGCTTACTTCACCATAGATGCTGGTCCAAATGTAAAAGTACTGTACCAACCAGAAAATGAAGAGGTAGTTCAACAAACACTCCGTGAAATACCTGGTGTAACAAATGTGATACTAAGTCGCTCAGGTCAAGGAGTCACCTATAAATAGGGGATGAAGATATGACAAATTCAACAATGACTATAAAAGTACCGGGTAAACTGATGATTGCAGGAGAATATGCTATATTGGAAGCTCATCAACGATCAATAGTAATGGCTGTTGATCGTTTTGTTTATGCCACAATTAAAACCAGTAATGAAACCCGTATATCACTTCCAAAATTAAACCTCGAAAACTTACCTTGTGAAATTGAAAAAGCAAAAATACATATCCTGACAAATGACAAACGTGTGAATTTTGTCGAGAACGCGATGAACATAGGATACCGTTATATAATAGAAAAAGGGCACCCCTTTACTAATTTCCATTTGGCTATTAACAGTGAACTGGATGATGAATCAGGACTTAAGTATGGACTTGGCTCTAGTGCAGCAGTTGTAACGGCCGTGATCAAAGCAATTTTGGAAAAACACTCCATCACATCTTCGCCAACACTTCTTTTCAAGCTGGCAGCTATTGCACATGTTCAAACACAAGGAAGCGGATCTGGGGCTGACGTTGCCGCTTCATCATTTGGCGGAATGGTTGCCTATACATCCTTTCAAGCTGAGTGGTTAAAAGAGGCTATTGAGAATACAACATCAATAACCGAATTGGTTGAACAGGATTGGCCTTATTTTTCCGTCAAGCCAGTTTCATTACCAGCTGATATTCATATGCTGATTGGCTGGACAGGAAATCCAGCATCGACAAAGGAATTTATTAAAAAAATTAGTGTTCTAAAAAAACAAAACCAGGAATTATATAACCAATTTATTAATCTTTCAGCTGAAGCTGTAGATATAATTATCCAGGGAATTGAAGTAGGTAACAGTAAACAAATATTTCAGGGTATAGCTTCTAACAGGCGGGCTTTAAGTAACCTTGGGAAAAATGCGGAGGCGGACATTGAAACAGCATTATTGAAAATACTGAGCGACATCGCAGTAAAAAACGGTGGTGCAGGTAAACTTTCTGGGGCTGGAGGGGGAGATTGCGGAATTGCATTACTCCCTGGTCGAGAAAATCTGGAACAGGTCTTGCAGGAGTGGGAAAAGGCAGGGATAAAAGTGTTATCACTTGGTATTAATAATTAAAAACCGTGTACGTAAGGTGATTTTGAGTATCTAGACATTTTTATGTCCAGTTGAGTCATTGGCAGACTTTTCGTTAAACTATAATGTAGAGGAGGTTTTCAATTTGAAGAAAAATATTTCTGTTATTGGAGTACCGATGCATTTGGGACAACCACGTCCTGGAACTGATTTAGGACCGAACGCAATTCGTCATGCAGGCGCTGTTGATAAATTAAGACTTTTAGAACACGATGTGAAAGATTTAGGTAACATAGAAATTGAATCGGTAACAGGTGAAGAACAACGAGAGGATAATTTACTAAACCTGCAGTCTATTGTAGATGCATGTTCTGTTCTTGCTAAAACAGTAGATGAAGTAGTAGAAACTAAACGATTCCCATTACTACTAGGTGGAGATCATAGTATGGCTATCGGAAGTTTGGCTGGAATTAGTAAGCATTATAAAAATTTAGGTGTAATTTGGTATGATGCACACGGGGACCTAAACGATAGTGAAACATCACCATCGGGAAACCTTCACGGAATGCCACTTGCCGCTAGCCTTGGAATCGGACATCATAAACTAACGTCAGTTTATGGGGAACATGCCAAAGTTAAGCCAGAGAATTTAGTAATTATCGGTGCCCGTGACTTAGATCCTGGAGAAAAGGATTACATTAAGGAACATGGAATTAAAGTATATTCTATGAGAGAAGTAGATGAATTAGGAATGGAAGCTGTAATTAAAGAAACGATTGCATACTTAGAAGAGAAGACGGATGGCATTCACTTGAGTCTGGATTTAGACGGCTTAGATCCTAGTGAAACCCCTGGAGTTGGTACTCCTGTTGTGGGTGGACCGTCTTATCGGGAAACGCGTCATGCAATGGAATTATTTCATGATGCTGATGTTCTTACTTCTGCTGAATTTGTGGAAGTCAATCCACTACTTGATGACAAAAACAAAACGGGAATTGTTGCAGCTAATTTAATTAGCGCACTGTTCGGTGAAACGTTAAAATAATTTCACGACAAAAGTCTTTACAAGCAATTTGGATGGGCGTAATAAAATGAGAACCTTAATAATTGCTCATTAGTTGACCTACCACAGAGACCATTTACCTCTGTGGTTTTTACTTTCTCCAAAGAGATATGAGAGTCAATACGAATTTTAAACAATGCTTTGAACTTTAGCAGGTATGGGCTACTTTCTTTTAAGGCTTAAATTATTGGATAAAGTACCATTCTCCAGTTTGTGATAAGCGTTCAAAAGTGAGTCTAACTTTTCACTGCATTTTATAACTATTTCTGAGGAAAAGCTGTGAGAACAACTCAACAAAATCATTTCTTCTCGACATTGTTCAATTTTTTTCAACAAATTGCTATTATCCATAAAACCTTCCTCCAAATTAGTATATAATGTTAATTAAAGATACCCATTTTTTTACATAAATAAACGCTAAAAAAACTTTTTTATTTTATGAAACTTTTTTGATCTTCAATACGTAACATAAATACCGCATGATTAGCGGAGGTACTGGCTATGGATTTAATAATAAAAGAAAAAATAAAACAAGTAAAAAAAGGTGACCAAGCTGCATTCGAGGATGTGGTCACTTTTTATCAGCATAAAATCTACCAGCATTGTTACAGGATGATTGGTAACACGCACGAGGCGGAGGATATAGCGCAAGAGGCTTTTATTCGGGCATACATGAATATTGACTCGTATGATATTACAAGGAAATTCTCAACGTGGTTATACCGCATTGCGACAAACCTAACGATTGATCGAATTAGAAAAAGAAAGCCTGATTATTATCTTGATGCAGAAGTTAAGGGAGCAGATGGATTAAACATGTACTCGCAGCTGGAATCAGATAATATTTTGCCTGAAGAAGAAGTAGAAAATCTTGAACTCAGAGGCTACATTCATCATGAAATTTCTGAACTGCCACCTAAGTATCGATCAATCATCATACTTCGATATTTGGAAGAGTTTTCCCTACAGGAAATAAGTGACATCTTAGATATTCCCTTAGGTACCGTTAAAACAAGGATTCACCGGGGAAGGGAAGCTTTAAGAAAAAAGCTTCGCCACGTGTAAAGGAGTGTGAACGATTTGAAATGCAATAAGGAAGCTATCATGCTTATGCATAAATATTTAGATGGTGATCTAACTAAGCTTGAGGAAATAAATTTGCGTGGTCATTTGGAAAGTTGTGAGGATTGTCAGAAACATTTTCATGAGTTAAAGCGGACGATTACCTGGGTACAAAGCGTGGAAAAAATTTCAGCTCCTGAAAACTTCACTAAAAGTGTGATGGCGAGTTTGCCAAAGGAAAAACGGAGAGTAAGCTATATGCGTTGGTTCAAAGCACATCCAGTCGTAACAGCAGTTGCAATATTTTTCATATTTATGTTCAGTAGTGTACTTTCTGCTTGGAATCAGGGAAGTGAACTAGTTGTTTCTAAACAGGAAAATTTGATAATTCAGGGTGATACAGTAATCGTGCCTGAGGGTGTAACTGTTTCTGGAGATTTATTGGTAAAAAACGGAAACTTAAAAATTAATGGAACAGTTGACGGAAATGTAACGCTGATTAATGGCAACTTAATTGATGATTCGATTGATGGTGAAGGACTGATGGCTTCGGTAGGAGAGGTCAATGGTGAATTTGAACAAGTTGATCAGGTATTCGAGTGGATGTTGTATCATATACAGGAAATAATACAAAGTATTTTTTCACTTGGTCAGGTTTGGGTAAATTAAGAACACCCTTTTTCAGGAGTTTTCTGTGTCCGTCACAGAAAACTCTCTTTTTATTGTTTAGAAAACTATAGATTTCAAAGAATGTGGATAACTAGACACCTAAACAGCCACGTCCAGCTCCAGCGATCATTGCCTAGTGTCGCACATCCTTTTCTCGATAACAGTTCGACATTAGTCAAACGTCCCACAACTGACGCTCCGTGTTTTCTTTATCTCATTAAAGTGATTTTTATCCTTATTACTAGCGTGGTTGCGGGTAGGATATGATATAATGATAACCATATAAATGAAGGGTAAAATGATCCTAAGGAAGAAGGATGTGTGAACATGCTTGTTGGGGAACTTGACGTATTAGATTTCCTGCGTATCGGAGTAGATATTGCTTTCGTCTGGTATGTATTATATAAATTAATCATGCTTATCCGCGGTACTAAAGCAATCCAACTTCTTAAAGGGATTGTGGTTATACTGATTGTATGGATACTAAGTCTTGTTTTACATTTACAGACGATTTATTGGTTAACAGATAACGCGATAACGTGGGGATTTGTAGTAATTATTATTTTGTTTCAACCTGAGTTAAGACGTGCATTAGAACAGTTAGGTAGAGGTAATATATTTTCTAGAAACACCAAGTCTGAAGAGGAAATCTTAGAACAAATGATAGAGGCATTTATACATTCATGTGGATACATGGCGAAACGACGCATTGGTGCATTAATAACCATAGAACGAGAAACTGGTATTGGTGATTATGCTGAAACCGGAATCCCGATTAATGGAAAGTTAACACATCAATTGTTAACAAACATTTTCACGCCGAACACACCACTCCATGATGGTGCAGTAATTATGCGTGGTGAGGAAATTGTTGCAGCAGCATGTTATCTTCCTTTATCAGAAAGTCCTTTTATTTCAAAAGAGCTTGGTACGAGACATCGGGCAGCAATGGGTATTAGTGAAGTAACAGATGCACTAACTATTGTTGTATCAGAGGAAACTGGAAGCGTATCCTGTACGAAGAATGGTGAGCTTCATCGTAATCTCGAATTGAGTGCACTAAGGGAATTATTAAAGGAAAATTTATCCTTATCAGCAAAGGCCCCTGATTCAAAGTCATGGAAATGGAGGGGGAAAAAGAATGGATAAATGGTTTAAAAGTAAAAATTTTGTTCGAATTATCTCACTTGCGTTTGCAATACTGCTTTATGTGGTTGTTTCATTAGACTTAAGCGATAGTCAGTCAGGAAATGATTCCAGGATTCCATCAAATGAATCTAGCGATATAGAAACAATTGAGGATTTTCCAATCGGCATACGAATTAATGAAGATAAGTATGTGGTTAGTGGTGTACCTGAGCATGCAACTGTTCAGCTTCAAGGCAGTCAAGGTGTGTTGGTACCGACAGTTCGTCAAAAAAACTTTGATGTATTTGTTGATTTAGAAGGGTTGAACCCAGGTGAACATACTGTAGAAGTAGAATATTCAAACATACCTAATGACTTAGAAGTCTTTGTTGAACCAAAAGAAGTTAATGTCGTAATAAAAGAACGGGCATCCGAAAAGTTTAGTGTTGATGTTGATTTTATAAACACAGATAAACTCGGCGAAGGATTTGAGTTAGGATCAACTGAGGTTGAACCGGAAAGAGTTACTATAACAAGTTCAAAAGATGTTATCGATCGAATTGCAATTGTAAAAGTGTTTGTGGATGTAGCTGGGTTAGAGCAGTCAATTGAGAGTAGAGAGGTACCAGTAAAAGTTTATGATAGCCAGGGAAATGAATTAAATGTAAAGAATATTGAACCCGAAAATGTGACGGTATCAGCGAAATTGTTGAATCCTAGTAAAACCGTTCCGGTAGCGGTACCTACAACTGGAGACCTACCTGATGGTTATTCATTGTCTTCAATTAAGGCAAATACAGATGAGGTCGAGGTTTTTGCTACAAGTGCTGTTTTAGAAGGAATTAAAGAGGTATCAACGGAAGAAATAGACTTATCAGATTTAACTAAATCAACGACCATCAAGACAAAGCTTTCGTTACCAGACGGTGCACGGGTTCCGAAAACGGAAGAAATAGAGGTTAAAATAGATTTAGAACGAGCGAAAACAATCAAAAATGTTTCGATTGAAGTCGAGAAACTTGAAGATGGACAAGATATATCGTTTGTTAAACCTGATGATGCAAAGACGAGTGTTACCGCAATAGGTACGGAAGAAAGTATAAGTAAATTAACTGCTGAAGATATTCAATTACTTGTTAATGCGGAAGGACTAGGAGAAGGTGAACATCAGGTGCCTTTAACCATTAAAGGACCTGATAACATAACATTTAAAGCTGAAATGGAACAGGTGACAATTGAAATCACATAACATCCATAAAAGATGTGATGCAAAACAGGGATATTCGGGAGCAAAAGGAGAGGTACTGCATGGGTAAATATTTTGGTACAGACGGTGTTAGAGGAATTGCTAATAAAGAACTAACGCCCGAATTAGCTTTTAAGCTTGGACGGTTTGGTGGATATGTTTTAACTAAAGAAGTAAAAAGACCAAAGATTTTGATTGGGCGTGACACTCGAATTTCGGGACCTATGCTCGAAGGGGCACTAGTTGCTGGGTTGCTATCGATTGGTGCAGAGGTAATGCGATTAGGCGTTATTTCTACTCCGGGTGTTGCTTACTTAACAAAAGCAACGAAAGCGGAAGCTGGGGTTATGATTTCAGCTTCACATAACCCGGTAGAAGACAATGGAATTAAATTTTTTGGACCAGATGGGTTTAAGTTAACTGATGCTCAAGAAGAGGAAATTGAAAAATTAATAGACGGCGAAGATTTTCTGCCTCGTCCAACAGGTGAGGAAGTAGGACAAGTAAATGATTATTTTGAAGGTGGTCAAAAGTATATCTCCTTCTTGAAAGAGTCCATAGATAATGACTTTGATGGTATACAAATTGCTTTAGATTGTGCACATGGTTCAACGTCAAGTCTGGCATCACACTTGTTTGCAGACCTAGAAGCGGATATTTATACGATAGGTAGTTCTCCGGATGGCCTAAATATAAATGACGGCGTGGGTTCTACACACCCTGAAACGTTGCAGGCTTTTGTTTCACAAAAAGGTGCAGACATTGGTCTGGCATTTGATGGAGATGGTGACCGTTTAATTGCAGTCGATGAAAAGGGTCAAATCGTTGATGGAGATCAAATTATGTTTGTCATTGCCAAGTATATGAATGAAAAGGGTTATCTTCATCATAATACAGTGGTATCAACAGTAATGAGTAATCTAGGCTTCTATAAGGCGTTGGAAAATAATGGTATGAGAAGTGATAAAACTGCAGTTGGTGATCGCTACGTAATGGAAGAAATGCGTAGAGGTGGATATAACCTTGGTGGTGAACAATCTGGACACATAATATTCCTCGATTATATTACAACAGGTGATGGACTTTTGTCGGCCATACAACTGGTCAATGTGTTAAAGGAAACAGGAAAAACTTTATCGGAACTTGCAGGAGAAATGGAAGTTTTCCCACAGGTATTAAAGAATGTTAAAGTAGTGGATAAAAGGAATGCTTTAACCAATCCAAAAATTCTTGAAACGATAAATGAAGTGGAAAAGGAAATGGCAGGTCAGGGACGAGTGCTTGTCCGCCCATCGGGGACTGAACCACTTGTCCGCGTAATGGTTGAAGCATCAACAAAAGAAGACTGTTTACACTATGCAGATCGCGTTGTAGCTGTAATAGATGATTTGCTAGGGATGAAATAGACATGACTTAAGCTGTTCCGCATAATGTGGAGCAGTTTTTTTATAAAAATTATTCTGCATGGTCATTAGCCAAGTTTTCCTACATTTTTTTATGCAGACTCTCTAATTCGAGTAGCAGAAGAACCAATCAATAATTTGTTAAGCTGTCGCAGTATACAAATATAAGCTATACTAATAAGTAAATTTAAAAATCAAACAATAACAAAACAGGAGGTCATACAATGCAATTTCCCAAACCAACTGTAGAGCAATTTTTTCGTACATATTCTATTACAAACTTTACTGTTAGTAAGGATGAAAGCAAGCTGATTTTTAATAGCAATTTAAATGGCAATATGAATTTATGGGCAATGGATTTACCAGATACATATCCTTATTTATTTGCTCAGCAGGATCAGACGAGCAGTTTTATTCAATTTGCTCCTGATAATAGTTATGTATTGTCCGGATTCGACCAGGACGGAGACGAGAATCAGCAGATTTATATTTTGCCATCTAAAGGTGGGTTGCCACAACCATTTATAACGGGAAGTTCAGAGGAGAAATATTTCTTTGCTCATGTAAGCACAGATGGACAACGTGTCTATTATATGACATCAAGAGAGAATGCTTCCTTTTTAAATACACATGTACGCAATATAGACGACGGGTCTGACAAATTAATTTATGAAGGGAAAGATGGGCTAACTGAATTAGCTGCTGTTTCGAAAAATGAAAAATCATTTGTATTTTTGCAGGCTTTTGCTAATACCTATGTAACTGGGTTTGTTAAAACCGGTGATAGAGATTATTGCCTTACACCGGACCCTGAAAAGATTCATGTGACATTTGACCCTGTATTTGTCGACGATTCTACGGTTTATTTTGTAACAGACTATGAAAGTGAATACAGTTATGTTGCGAAATTTAATCTTCCAAAGAAGGAGTTTTCACAGGTTGTTTCACTTGATGGTGAAAGTGTTAAAGGAATGAAATTCGGTAAAAAACAACATGCGCTTTATATTACTACTGAAAATGGTGTCCAGGATAACCTATATCGATATGATTTATTAAAAGACGATGCAGAAAAAATAACAATCCCAGTTGATGTGATCAATCAGCTGTACGTAACACAGTCTGGATCACTGTTTGCATTAGGCCAAAGTGCCACTGTTCCACATAATATTTACCAGACAAATGACAATGTGAATTGGAAGCGGCTCACGAACAACACTGTTTTGGGAATCAGCAAAGAAGAAATGATTGAGCCAAAGGTTGTATCGTATCCATCATTTGACGGTATGGATATCGAAGCTTTGTTATTTCAAGCAAGTCCGGAAAACGATAATGGTCATACGATATTTTGGCCGCATGGTGGACCACAGTCAGCAGAGCGGAAAGTGTTTCGAGCTATGTTTCAATGTTTTATAAATCGAGGATACAGTGTATTTGCTCCTAACTTTAGAGGTAGTACTGGATATGGATCATCCTTCGTAAAGCTAGTGGAACAGGATTGGGGGGAAGGTCCGAGACTTGATTGTGTAGCGGGTATTGAATGGCTTTTTGAAAAAGGAATTTCAGATCGGGAAAAGTTATTCCTAGTTGGTGGCAGCTATGGTGGATACATGACGCTATTATTACACGGTCGTCATCCTGAATACTTTAAAGCGTGTGTCGATATCTTTGGACCTTCTGATTTATTCACCTTTGTTAACTCTGTTCCTGAGCATTGGAAGCCGTTAATGGAGCGCTGGATTGGGAATCCTGAACGTGATAAAGAACGGTTTGTGAAAGATTCTCCAGTCACATACCTGGATACAATGACAAAGCCAATGCTTGTGATTCAGGGAGCAAAAGACCCGCGGGTTGTTAAAGCAGAGTCAGATCAAATTGTTGCAAAGCTTCGGGAAAAAGGTCGTGATGTAGTATACTTCGTAATGGATGATGAGGGTCATGGCTTTTCTAAAAAAACGAATGAAATTAATACCTACAAAAGAATGATTGGTTTCTTAGATCAGCATAGAGGGTAATAAATAAAAGCAGGTGAAAATAACAGTTTTCATCTGCTTTATAAGGAGCACAATCACACTATTCGTAGCATAAACTTATAACAACACCCGAAAAATAGTAATTGACCAAACGATTCACTATAGGTTAAAATATAGTGTACTGTGAATGTAAGAGCAGTCACATACTTTATTCAAAAATGGAAAGGAGCATCGTACAATAAAATAGCATGTAAAGCGCCTGAACTATTCACAGAGACGACTTCAATGAATAGTTGACGAGGAGGAGGGTTATCGATTTATCGGCGGATACCTCCCGATTGCACATCTCAATCGTTATACTTTATTTCATAAAACAACGGGGCAACTTGTTGGCCAAATGGATAAGGTGGGATGACACAAACAAACACGAGAAAGGGGCAGTGAAACGCCCCAGTATTATTTAAATACAGGTCATTTGTCTGCCCCTTCCGTATGAGGAGGATACACACTATGTGTGGAATAGTAGGTTATATCGGACAAAACGATACAAAAGAGATTTTATTAAATGGACTTGAGAAATTGGAATACCGCGGTTATGACTCCGCTGGAATAGCAGTTTTAAACAATTCTGGTATGAATCTTTTTAAAGTTAAGGGACGTATTTCAGCACTTCGAGATCGTGTAGACATGTCAACACATGCCACAATGGGAATTGGCCATACTCGCTGGGCAACCCATGGCGTGCCAAGTGTTGAGAACGCACATCCACATCAAAGCACATCAGGTCGCTTTACAGTTGTCCATAATGGAGTTATCGAAAACTACCAGGACTTAAAGAAGAGTCACCTGCAGGATGTAAACTTTGTAAGTGAGACAGATACAGAAGTTATTGTGCAATTAATTGAGAAACTTTTTAATGAACATGAAGATACCGCAAAAGCATTTAGTGATGCTGTTAGTCTATTAAAAGGATCCTATGCACTTGGCCTAATTGACCGTGAAAATGACGACACGATCTTTGTTGCAAAAAACAAAAGTCCGCTATTGATTGGACTGGGTGATGGCTTTAACGTTGTCGCAAGTGACGCAATGGCAACCTTAAAGGAAACGGATCAGTATCTGGAGATTCATGACAAAGAAATCGTTCTAGTTAACCGTGACAATGTAGAAATTCAGAAGCTTGATGGTACTACAGTTAACCGCGAACCTTTTACAGCACAAATCGATGTAAGTGATACAGAAAAAGGTACGTATCCACACTTTATGCTGAAAGAAATCGACGAGCAACCATTTGTTATGCGCAGAATCATTAAAGAATATCAAGATGAAAACAATAACTTAAAGCTTGATGAAGAGGTCCGCGCTGCAATGAAAGCATGTGACCGCGTGTATATTATTGCATGTGGAACAAGTTATCATGCAGGATTAGTTGGAAAACATTTCATTGAAAAAATAGCTGAAATTCCAGTCGAAGTTCATGTGGCAAGTGAATTTTCATATAACATGCCATTACTATCAGAAAAACCATTATTTGTGTTTATTTCACAAAGTGGGGAAACTGCTGATAGCAGATCAGTATTAGTACGAATAAAAGAAAAGGGATATCCAGCATTAACAATTACAAACGTGCCAGGATCCACCCTTTCTCGTGAAGCAAATTACACATTAAACCTGTATGCAGGCCCTGAAATTGCTGTTGCATCAACAAAAGCCTATACAGCACAAATGGCTGTATTAGCAATACTTGCGGTTGATACTGCACAAGCAAAAGATCTGACGCTGGACTTTGATCCAATGCAGGAACTTGCAATTGTTGCAAACGCAATGGAAATTTTGACTGATCAAAAAGAAGAAATTGAAGACCTTGCAACAAATTATCTAGCAACAACTCGCAACGCATTCTTTATAGGCCGCAGTAATGATTACTATGTTTGTCAAGAAGGAGCATTAAAGCTTAAAGAGATCTCCTATATTCAAGCAGAAGGGTTTGCTGGTGGAGAATTAAAGCACGGAACAATTGCTTTGATTGAAGAAGGTACCCCAGTCATTGCACTTGCAACGCAAAAAGATGTGAACTATGCAATTCGAAGTAATGTGCAGGAAGTAGTAGCACGTGGCGCAAACGCAATGGTTATAAGTATGCGCGGACTTGAACAAGACGATGACGCATTCGTTATCCCACATGTTCATGAGCTATTAACCCCGTTATTATCAGTTGTTCCAATGCAACTGTTGGCTTACTATGCTGCCTTGCATCGTGATTGTGACGTTGATAAGCCAAGGAATCTTGCGAAGAGCGTAACTGTTGAGTAGGTAATTTGTTAATAATTTTTAAATTGTTGAATGACAACAAAGTCGGGTACTCGACAACAAAGTCGGGTACTGAACAACAAAGTTGGGAACTAGACAACAAAGTCGGGTACTGAAAAGATGTCACAGACAACATTATGTGTATCCTATGTAAGATTTGAATAAAAATCGAGATAGCGACCATTGGTTCGCTATCTCGATTTTTATGTTAGATATAGAGAACAGTGAACAGAAACGGTATAATTGCTATTTAAACGAAAAACAATGAAATAAAATTGTAATTGCGATAAACTTAAACAAGGAGATAACAAAAAATACATAAAAAGTGTACATAGGTGGTGTTGATATGGAAATTTTAAAAAACAATGAATTTGTTAATTTTATATGGAAAAATGCAGAAATATTACGAGGTCCATATGCAAAAGAGGAATATCGTGATGTTATCTTACCGTTGAGTGTATTACGGCGGTTTGATTGTTTGCTAGAACCAACTAAAAAAGATGTATTAGAAAAAGCAAAAACAGTGAAACATGATGCTATTTTAAACAAGATTACGGGCTATGACTTTAATAATACAAGTCCCTTTGACTTTCAAACATTATTAAAAGATCCTGATAATATCGCAGATAACTTGCGTAACTACATACAAGGATTTTCATCTAATGCACGTCTCATATTCGAACGTTTTGATTTTGAGGACGAGATCAAAACAATGGACGAGCATAATTTGCTTTATAGTGTCATTCAACTGTTTGCAAGTATGGATTTAAGCGTCTCAAAAGTATCCAACATGCAAATGGGGTATATTTTCGAAGAATTGATCCGTCGTTTTTCTGAAAACGCGGAAGCTGGGGATCACTATACACCACGCGAAGTCATCAAACTAATGGTGAACCTTATTTTAAACGAAGATCAGTCCGAATTGATGCAAGAAGGTAAAATTACTCAAGTTGGGGATTTTGCCTGTGGGACGGGAGGTATGTTATCAGAAGCAACACAGTTTATTAACGAGTTAAATCCAAATTCTCAAGTCGAAGTATTTGGACAAGAACTCAATCCCAAATCATATGCGATAGCCTGTGCCGATTTACTCATAAAAGGGCAGGACGCTGGGCATATTGCCTTCGGTAACTCCTTAACCAATACAGATGGACATAAAGAATTACAGGTTCGTTATGCTTTAATGAATCCACCGTTTGGTGTGGACTGGAAACATTTTCGTGATGATATTCAGGTAGAGCATGATGAAAAAGGAAAAGAAGGACGCTTCGGCGCTGGTCTTCCACGTACGTCAGATGGTTCTCTATTGTTTTTGCAGCATATGGTGTCCAAAATGAAGCGGGATGAAAAGGGTAGTCGCATGGCAATAATTCTTAACGGTTCTCCTCTATTCACTGGTGATGCTGGTAGTGCAGAAAGTGAAATTCGTCGTTGGATTATCGAAGAAGACTTATTGGAAGGCATTGTCGCATTACCTGGTAAGTTATTCTATAACACAGGAATTACAACTTATATTTGGATTTTATCCAATCGCAAAAATGAGGATTTGGCAAGAGGCACTGTTCGAAAAGGGAACATTCAATTGATTGATGCTACAAATTTTCATGTGGACATGCGTAAAAGCCTTGGTAATAAACGTCATGAGATTACGGAATCTCAAACCAATGAACTCACGCGAATCTACGGTGATTTTAAGGAAAATGAGTATTGTAAAATACTTGCCCAAAAAGACTTCGGTTATAATAAAGTAACAGTGGAACAGCCCTTACAGCTCAATTTTAAAATATCTAAAGATCGCATTGAAGAATTGTATGCAGAGTCAAGTTTTGCTAAATTGTATGATGAAGAAAAATATATGGAAATTAGTCTTAAAAAAGATAAAAAGCCCGCTGATATTAAAAAACTAGAAAAATTTGATGCGGGTAAAGAATTGCAAGAGACGATTATTACGATACTCAATGAAATTATTTCAGATAAACTGTATAAAAATCGTGAAGAATTCTTGAAAATGCTAAAACCGTTATTCAAAAATATCCCCGATGTTAAAGCAGGATTATGGAAAGCGATTTATATGGGCTTATCCGAACGTGATGAAACTGCTGACGTTTGTAAAGACAGCAAGGGTCGGATAGAAGCGGATCCAACCCTTCGTGATACAGAAACCATTCCTTTAAACGAAGATATTCAGGAATACTTTAAACATGAGGTTTTACCACATGTACCCAATGCTTGGATCGATGATAGTAAAACAAAAATCGGTTATGACATTCCAATAACACGACTCTTTTACAAACATGAACAACTAGAAAGTTCTTCTGTTTTGAAACAACGTGCTATTGATCTCGAAGAAGATATTCAGGTGCTATTAAAGAAGGTGCTTGTGTGATGGAGTATCATGATTACAAAGATAGCGGTATAGAGTGGATTGGAGAAATCCCTGTACTCTGGAGTACGAGTAAAATTAAATACTTATCACCAGTCAAAAGAGGTGCATCTCCTAGACCAATTGACGACCCGAAATTTTTTGATGAAGTCGGGGAGTATTCATGGGTACGGATAGCTGATGTTTCTGCATCAAATAAATATTTAGTTACCACAACTCAGAAGATGTCCAAAATTGGCTCTCTTCTTAGCGTGAGACTCTCTCCAGGTGAGATGTTTTTAAGTATAGCAGGTACAGTAGGTAAGCCATGTATAACGCAGGTGAAATGTTGTATCCATGATGGTTTTGTTTATTTTCCAAAATTAGAACAAAAGTTAAAAGAATATCTTTATTATATTTTTGAAACTGGTTTGCCATATAAAGGACTTGGAAAATTGGGTACCCAATTAAATTTGAACACAGAAACTGTGGGCGATATATCTATTCCTATTCCTAAAGAGGCTGAAATTAGCAAAATCATAAATTTTATTAAAGTCAATGATAAACACATAAATAAGTTAATATTAAACTATAAAAAACAAATTAAAACCCTTCAACAATACCGTCAATCACTCATTACGGAAACCGTAACAAAGGGATTAAATCCCGACGTAAAAATGAAAGATAGCGGCGTGGAGTGGATTGGGGAGATACCTGAACATTGGGGATTAACGAAAATAAAATATACAACATATGTAAAAGGCAGAATAGGATGGCAAGGATTAAGATCAGATGAATTTATCGACGAAGGTCCACATTTAGTTACAGGTACAGACTTTGAAAACGGAAGAATTAGTTGGAACAAGTGTTATCATATATCAGAAAAAAGGTATAAAGAAGCTCCTGCAATCCAATTAAAAGAAAGTGATCTCCTAATCACTAAAGACGGTAGTATTGGAAAACTGGCTATTGTTGAAGGAAAACCTGACCAAGCAATTCTTAATAGTGGTATTTTTGTCACACGACCGCTAAAGAGTGATTATATACCTAAATACCTTTTTTGGATGCTGTCTTCTGATGTTTTTAAAAATTATATTGAATACTTTAGTTCAGGGTCAACAATTAAACATTTATATCAAGAAACCTTTGTTAACTTCTCTTACCAGTTTCCTGATCTAATTGAACAGAATGAGATAGTTAAATATCTAGGAAAGAAAACGTCAGAGATAGATACTGTGATTAAAACTATTAAAAATCAAATTGAAATACTAACAGACTACAAAAAATCGCTTTTATATGAAGCTGTCACAGGAAAAATTGATGTACGAAATTATACTGAAAGCGACCTGGAGGTGGAAATATGATTTTAACCCCTAATGTTTTGAAGGAACGGGCGTTTCAAACAGTAGTCAAGGAATACTTGACTGCTGAAAATGGGTATATCGAAGGGACAAATGAGGATTACAATCGTCAATATGCAGTAGATGAAACGCAATTATTCTTATTTCTGGAAGATACCCAAGAAAAAGCTTTAGCTAAATTAAAAGATATTTACAAAGGGCAATACAAACAAAAAA
Organism: Virgibacillus sp. DJP39; assembly: GCF_049310925.1. NCBI lineage: Bacteria > Bacillati > Bacillota > Bacilli > Caryophanales > Bacillaceae > Virgibacillus > Virgibacillus sp. DJP39. Next base: position 20,910 of record NZ_JBMERP010000049.1, read on the forward strand.
TATTATTTCGATTGGATAACGAGCTAAAAAGTCGCGGAATGGTTGATGTACTGCGGAATGGAATGAAGGATTACGGTGTAACTCTTCATTTGGCTTATTTCCAACCACCTACGACCCTAAACAAAGATCTACTAGCGCTCTATAATAAAAACCGTCTCTCGGTCACAGAAGAGCTCACCCATAAAGAAGGCGAAAGGATCGATTTGGTTTTATTTCTGAATGGCTTACCAGTGTTGGCATTTGAATTAAAAAATGAATTTACGGGTCAAGACATTCGGGACGGGGAACATCAATGGAAGCATGACAGGAACGGTAAAGACAAGTTGTTCCGCTTTAAACAACGTGTTATCGCCTGTTTTGCCATGGATACAAACGAAGCTTCGATGACCACAAAATTAAACGGTTCGAAAACGTTCTTCTTGCCATTTAACAAAGGGGACAATGGCGGAAAAGGAAATCCGTCAGTGGAAGGGAAATTAAAAACTCATTATGTATGGGAAGATATATTAACGCGTAATAACGTATTAGAAATCTTGGATAAGTTTGTTTACTTACAAGTAGAAGAAGAGGAAGACGATGAAGGGAAAATCAAACAGGAGCAAACGTTAATCTTCCCTCGTTATCATCAACATGATGCGGTTAAAAAGGTTTTAACCCATGCAAAGGATTATGGTTCAGGGCAGTCCTATCTAATACAACACAGTGCAGGGAGCGGGAAAACGAACTCCATTTCGTGGCTGTCCCATCGTTTAGCAATATTGCATGATGACAATAATGATTCGATATTTGACGGTGTGATTGTTGTAACAGACCGAAAAGTCCTTGATAAGCAGCTACAAAAGGCGATTTATCAATTGGAGCGTAAGGCAGGAATGGTTGCAAAAATCGAAGAAGATTCGCACCAGCTAGCAGCATCATTAAATAAAGGCACAAAAATCATTATAACAACCATTCAAAAGTTCCCTTACATACTAGATAAACTTGGAGCATTAAAACATAAGAATTACGGCATTATCATTGATGAAGCACACTCGTCCACAAGCGGTAAGAACATGGCAGCACTTACCACAAGTTTGACGCTGGAGGAAGCACAACAAAAAGACCAGGAGGCGGAAGCAAATAAGACGGATGCCGAGGAAAAAATCCTAAATGAACTCTCCCGTGTTGGTAAACAACCAAATATTAGTTTTTTCGCGTTTACAGCAACCCCTAAAGGGAGTACGTTAAAAATGTTTGGCACAGAAGATGACAAAGGCAAACCACACCCGTTTCATCTTTATAGCATGAAACAAGCCATACAAGAAGGTTTCATTTTAGATGTGTTAAAAAATTACGTGACGTATAAAATGTATTATAAAGTTGCAAAAAAGATTGAAGAAGATCCAGAATTTGAAAGTGCCAAAGCAACCAAAGCCATTGCCCGTTTTGTCAGCTTGCACCCGCATAATATTGATCAAAAAACAGAAATTATTGTGGAGCATTACCGAAGAATTACAAAAAAACAATTAAACGGTCAGGCAAAAGCAATGGTAGTTACAGCTTCCCGCCTGCATGCGGTTCGATACAAATTAGCGTTTGACGCTTATATCAAGAAAAAAGGATACAAGGACTTGAAAGCACTTGTTGCTTTTTCAGGGGAAGTAAAAGATAAGGGAAATGAATATACAGAACCTGACATGAATGGATTCTCGGAGAAACAGTTAACTAAAAAGTTTGATAGCGATGAATACCAAGTATTGCTTGTGGCGGAAAAGTATCAAACGGGTTTTGATCAACCGAAACTCCATACAATGTTTGTAGATAAAAAGTTATCAGGGTTAAAGGCGGTTCAAACTTTATCGCGTCTAAATCGTACGTATCCTGGTAAGGAAAATACATTTATTTTAGATTTTGTAAATGATCCCGAAGACATACGGAAGTCGTTTGAGCTCTATTACGAGGAAGCGGTTTTAGAAGGGGACATCGATCCAAACGAACTGTATAGTGTTCAACAGGAAATAGAGGATTACATGATTTTGCGTGCTGAGGAAGTTGATAAATTTGTAGAAATTATCTATAAAGAAAAACAAACAAAACGGGACACAGAATTATCCAATAACTATATTGACGCTGCTAAGAAACGGTATGATGAATTAACGGAAGAAGAACAACGTGACTTTGTTAGTAAAGCACGAAAATTCAATAGCATCTATATGCTTGTATTACAAATTACGCCGTTCGAAGATATCGAGTTGCATAAATTATTTGTCTACCTGCGCTACTTCCTGAAAAAAGTTGCACTGAAAAAAGGTACTAAAGTGGATTTAGAGGACAAAGTCGTGCTTGAATATTATTCACTTAAAAAGAAAAATGATGAAAATATATCACTCGGTGAGGATGATGAGGACTATACCATTTCTGTATCTGTTTCAGGTGGTCGGGCTAACGAAGAACCACCAAAAGATCCGTTAACAGCTATTTTGGAGCGTCTTAATTCGAAAAACGGAACTGACTTTGGCAAGCATGAAAAGTTGAATATGCAGCAAATTGTAGATATAGCAACAAAAGATGATTCGCTCCGAACACAAGCAGCGAACAATCCTTATGATGATTTTATTTTAGGGTTTCAACGAAAATTTATGGATTATGTTGTGGATGGATATGATAAGAACCAAGGTTTTTACGGCAAAATCTTAGAAGACGATATTTTCCGTACACAACTTGAACAATCAGTAGGTGAATATGTTTATGAAGTATTAAGAAAAGGCAGTTCCTAAGATGGTAAGTAGTTCCGTTTCGGTGGAGAAAAAACGAAATAACAAGCAAAATAGTGTGCCAAATCGCAATGGTTTTAGCACTCTATTTTTAATTGTTATATCAACGTTCAACTCAAATATTAATCTGAAATAGCATACCAAATCGCACATCAATTATCACACTGACAACAGCTATTGTCAGTGTGATAATTCCAATGTTAATTAGTATGCTATTTGTCATGTTAATTTTTACAAACTAATCGGGTAATTGTTATTTTATGTTAAAATAAATATAGAGTTTGTGAACGATTACACTTAAACTAACGAAGCAGGTTAGTTTAATAAGGGTTATATTAAAAGGGGGTTGGACTATGAGCTTTATGGCGGTGATATCGATGATATTAGGTATGGTTTTCACTTGGGGAATACCAATCGCAATAATAGTTTCGATTATTGTTTTATTTAAGAAGGTTAGGCGCATAGAAAAAAAGTTAGATAATTAGAAGTAATTCCATTAAAGGGTGCGATTGTTTAATAAGAGATCGACTTATTGCACTAACGAAGCAGAATAGTTTAACAAACAAATGGTTAAAATACCCGATAATATATACTATCGGGTGGGGTATTGAATGAATGAAAAACAATTAGAACTTTTGAATAAAATCAGGTCTATGGCTGAAGAGGTAACTCAACTTCAAATAGAGTATTGGAAATCATTTTCGGACTTTGGCATATGGCAATTTTGGGTAGTAAGTCTAATGTTAATCGTACCCCTAATCGTATTATTTATTTCAATTGACAAAGGTAAAATGTTGCTTCTTGGTTTTTTTGGACTTAACTATCATATATGGTTTGCTTATGTTAATTCTATTGGTATTAGTCTGGGTTTGTGGGAATACCCTTACCAAATTGCACCTTTTTTACCGAGCTTTTCCCTAGACGCTTCATTCGTACCAGTGAGCTTTATGTTGTTATATCAATGGACCTTAAATCATAAAAAGAATATCTATCTATACTCTGTACTACTATCAGCAATATTTGCCTTTGTATTAAAACCAATTATGGTAAACTTTCACTTTTTCCATATGTTTAAGGGTGTAAATTACGTTCATTTATTTCTATTTTATGTGGCATTTTTCATTGTATCTAAACTTATTACAAACTTGTTTATATGGTTGCAACAAAAGGAAACTTAATAAATTGTTCTTAAACAAACGGGTGCAAGAGTTTAACAAGGGATCGTCCATTACGGCGGTCCTATTTTTGTATTTGAAGAATTATTGGAATTTTATGTTAAGATAAATATGTGAAAAGATGTACTTAAATTAACGCAGCAGGTTAGTTGAAGAAACGAAATTGAATTAGGGGGAAAGATTTATGAACAAACAAGCAGTGACATATTTTACTTTAGGGGGTTATCATATTACTGATTAGTACACCTTTAGGGTACAACTTAGTTAATATCGTGTATCGAAACAAGAATCTAACTGGAGAACACATACCAATTCTAAACGGTTTCATTCATTCATTGATGTTAATCGGTATCTTGGTATTTAGCATTGGAATAGTTACCCTCATAAAAGATAAAGAATAATCATTGCATTAAAGGGTTCTTTCCCTGAACAAGGAACTGCATCCTTGTTCTACTAAAAAGCAGAAGAGTTGAAGAAGGATTTCCCTGACTTATTGGTAATTAGGGTTAGAATTTCTTAACGGTATTTCAAAAGGGGTGTGGGTAATTGAGAAAAATAATTCAGATTTCAATTCTAATTTTTGTTGTTATATCAATTGGACTTTTTTCTTTTATTAAATCAAATCCACCTTTAATGAGTGGAACAATTGGTTCATCTGGTGATAAACAAGTAATAGTTATTAGTATAGGAAATGAAGGATTTAGTGATGTAGAGATTAAAGATGTGTTAATAAATAATAATGAAGAACCATTGGATAAAAAAATTCAGTTAAGTAATCCATTAA
>NZ_JBMERP010000050.1:0-25588 GCF_049310925.1 Virgibacillus sp. DJP39
TTAATAACTAACTTCTACAAAAAAATGTATTTATCCTTCTTGTTGATTAGCTCCCAATTGTTGAAAACTCGAAATTGAGATAACTCCGAGGCTGTCAGTAATATTGAACTTCACTGTTTTTGCCTCTATCCCCTGACCGTAAAGTTTCATATATTCTTTTAGAGGATACCGTCCTTTCATATTGCATGCGAGTTGATTTAGGTTTAGGTATGAGAAATTAAAGGAATTGCCATTATACCTTTTTTTAAAAACCTATGTATGGTTAGAAACGTAAGAGAATTGTTTGGCCCTTGAATTTACGTTATTAAGGCCACATTTAGGTTTTTAATAACGTGAACAAAATTCGTACCACTATCTATCTTTAGGAGGCACACGATGAGATTTGCAGGTATAGGTTTAGTTATGTTAGCAGCTATATGCTGGGGCATTAGTGGGGGAATTGCCGATATTTTAATGAACAAGGGCTGGGATCCTATTGTGATTTCATTTTACCGAGGTGCTGTTGGATTTATATGTTTTTTCGCTTGGTTTCTCTTTCGCTTTAGACAAAATTGGATCTGCTCTACTCGTTTATACATATGGTCCCTATTGGCGGGTTTTGGTGTTGCTGGAAACTTCACTTTTTATTTTGTAAGTATCCAAGCCTCAAGCATTGCTGTTGCAGCTACTTTAATGTATACCGCACCTCTGTTCGTCCTTTTAATCTCCTTTTTATTGCGAATAGAACGTTCGACTTGGTTTAAATGGGGGTGCATTTCCGGTATACTTATGGGGATTATCCTGCTTACAGGTGCCTACAACACCCAATCGATTTCAGTGAGTTTTCTAGGAACGGCAACGGGGCTTGCTTCTGGACTTTCCTATGCTTTGTTTATATTCGGGTTTAAAAATGCCTCTTTAATCGGAAAGCCGCAGACCACCTTAACCATCGCTTTTTTTTCTTTTTGTCTCATCCTTTTTCTTTTTACGGACAATAATGAAGTAGCTAGTGTGTTGACGTCAAGCGACATAGGATGGTTTCTTCTATTAGGGATCGTGGGTGCTGGCATTTCATTTATATTTTATGTGATTGGCATTCAATGGACTACCCCGACAACTGCTTCGATGGTCGCTATGGTAGAGCCGGTGACAGCTTCATTAGTTGGCGTTCTGCTTATCGGAGATCATTTAACCATCACTCAACTTCTTGGAATGGTGCTCATCCTGGTTACAATCACCGTACTTAGTGTGAAGCAGTCCGACGGAAAAGGTTATTAAAGTAAAGCCCCCGAGTGAGAGGCCTTTAGACCCGTATTTAATTCTCAAATACTAAATCGGCTTGTTTCTCTGGGGATTCAGTCTCCAAATAATATTCTTCTCCTATTCAGTATCTGTTTCTAAATTTTCCAATGTTAATTTGTGTTTCGCCACTTTCACGGTTAAATCTTTTATCTCTCGGACAATCCAAGTAAATCATATAATCGTAGTAACTTCTCCACTCTCTTCGTTGTAGAAATACTCCTTCAATTATAATAAGACAAGTCTCTGGTATTTTTACTACTTGCAAATTTTGTGCATCGGAATGATTATCATAAGTTAGTAAGCATAGTTCCTTAGACGTTTTTAGTTTTTTGAACAAATTATCTTTTAACCACTTCACATCCCATTGTAAATGGTAATACTCATACCACTCTTCATATCCAGTGTTGTAACGCCTTTTTCTCTCTACAATGTAGTCGTCTATATGAAAAGTACAAATTGAAATATTTTTTTCTTGAAGATGCTGTTTAACCTTTTTCAAAAATGTTGTTTTCCCAGAACGACTTTCCACTTTCTTCTAAAGCTTTTACACGTTGAACCCATTTATTTTTTGCATCTTCATAAGATATTATTGGTTCTAAATCAGAAGCTTTATCATAAAAATAAACACTTTCAAACGCTTTTTCATAGTTTTGCTCTATTAAATTATCTAAAACACCTTGAGCAGCATTTCTAGACTGGTTTTCAGCTATAATATATGGTATATACGCATACCCTAATACACCAATAATTCCTACAAAAAATAAAATCGTAATAACTTTCTTCATAGGAACACCCCTTTTAAAAATTCCTTTTCTAAGATTTCATAATAAAATCCCAATGCCCTACTTACAATTCACCTGAATATTAACTCAATAAGAAAAGCAAATTACTAAGATTGTGATGTATTCTTTGCATTCCATAAAAGAATACCAATTGAAACTATGATTAAAAGAATTCCAAATGTGAAAAACACATATCCTGTTGTCATTGCATTGGTCCAATGAACCCCTTCATCATTCAATTGAATGCCTAAAAAACTTAATACAATGCCTTCACCGTCAAGAAGTGGAAAACCACTTTCACGTGTTTGGAACATTGAATATAATCTTTTAAATCCTCTGAATTCATATATCGCGGCTACACCTAAGATGAGTAAAATGTTTTGAATTAGAACTGTTTTAAGCTTCACAGAAACGTCCTCCTATTTATAAAATTTTAACTCATTCTAACAGATTTTCTAAATCCTTATTCAACAATCCTGCTGCGTTAATTTAAGTACATCTGTTCACATTTTTATTTTAACATAAAATTCCAATGATTCTTCCAATACAAAAATAGGATCGACGTAAACGACGATCCCTTGTTAAACTCTTGAACCACATTAGTTGAAGAAGAACTGCTATATTCGGTTATATTCGGTGTACTTTAATCTTGTTCCAAGTGCCTTTCCAATTCTTTTTTATTATTCGTTCTTTATAGATAAAGGCTAGGTCTTCATTTTCTATAAAATAAGGTGTAGGCTTTAATTCTAAATTTATTACATCATTTATTCCACAAGGAGCAGTTAAAATGACACTTTCTTGTTCATCTAATTTCACACCTAATGCTGTTACTGTCTCTGGGAACTTTGATATTGCGTCAACCGGAGAAGAATATGGAGGAATATCATTTGCTATGTGCATTCTTGCTTCATTCTTTACAGACCACGGGACATTAGGAAGTATATTTCTTAACATATCTTCTAATTTTTTTCTTCTAATTCATCAATATTTGTATCATCAAAGTAGATTACATCCACATCTAGTGTATTCGTCCTATGACTAAAATTATGAAGTTTATCCCATATTTTAGAACGTACAAAACCAGCACATATCCACCAATCTGGAAGATTTAATATTTTTGCTGCTTTTAATACTTCCATCATCCATTCATCTTGTTTAATTAGTTCTATTACATCTTTTTCGTTTTGAATAGTCATAACCCCTAAATAGAACATACATTCTTATACTATCACAAAAAGGATAAGAAGGATGTTAAACAAAACTGCTCCATTAGCCCAAAAAGCGATTTGTTAAACAATCGCACCACTTTACTTCAATAAGAACAATTCATAACATATATTTCTAAAGGTGAAAGTCTTTAATAAATAGCAACAACCTCCAAAAAAATGGAGGTTGTTGCTATTTATTATTCAACTTCGATTCCTCCGTGCATTCCAGCTTCTTCATGCCCTGGAACACTACAAAAAAACTTGAATTCACCAGTTTCTTGAGGAATAAACTTAATTTTAACTGTTTGACCAGATTTAGCGTTCATATGAATGTAATTCATTTCCACTTCACCATGACCATCATCGTGATTACCACTTGCATGGACCTTGTTTACACCAAAAATATTATCAATTTCATCTAAAAAAGACATTTTTTCAGGATGGTCAGGCATCTTTCCCATATTAGTGATTTTCACATCAAGTTTTTTTGCAGTTAAGTCATGAAAGATTTTTCCGTCATTTTTCAACACTAACGTATATTTTTTACCTTCTTCTAAAGTAACTGAAGGTGGCGTATAACCCATTTCAAATGCAGATATTTCAATTACATTATCATTTTTTGCTTCTTCTGAAGCAATGGATTTATCTTTTTGTTGTTCTGTTTGTTGCTGTTTTGTTTCCTCTACTGGCTTGTCCTTTTCTGGAGCAGATTCCTTACTACTTCCACAACCAGCGAGCAACCCTATTGTAACAAGGACAGTACCTGTTAAGTAAATCCCTTTTTGTATTATATCCATTAATTAAATCCTCCATGGTAAGTTTTATCAACCTTACACAACCTTAACAAAAACTTTTAAAAAAAACATCTCTTTTTTTATAAAACTATGCTGTTATTACAATAAAACAAGGTATTTTCGGACAAACTCCTTGTTCAGCTCTTGCACCCGTTACTTTAATAGTGTTGAGTCTCCTTACTTTGTTAAAACTAACGTCTCCTCTTTCCCATCCCATTTTAGTTTTATGATGACTTCTTCACTTTTAAGTGTCACCCTACAATCGGAACATATCGTTTTCACAGATAAATGATCCGTATCCATCTTCATTGTACCTTCTAAGTTAACATCGTCTTTTTCAGCGATAATGCTATAAGTATAGGTACGGAGATTTCATCCTTACCTTTAGGAATCAATTCAAATGATCTAACCCTCTCATTATCTTCCTCAGTACCTGTGTATCGCCCTATAAAATTTTCAGATTCTCCACTTAATGCTTCGTTTCCACAACCAACATGGAAAACATTCATTCACTATGACTGAGAGTGTAAAGACTGTGCCTGTCATCATAGTTTTATAGTCGATCTACCGATATTTAACGAAATGGTGTAATAAAGGATGGTAATGACAAATATTAATAAGAAACAAGCATTTTGTATGTATCAGCGAAACCTACTTACTATTCCACTTTGAAATCCAGTAATTTTCCCAAATAACAACAAAAATTGACTTAAATTGTTATAATAGTCAATAATACTAATATTACGAAAGTATTTGCCTAGGAGGCTGTCGGATGGATCATGTAATTCAGTGTGAATATGAGTATGACAAAAAGGTGAGTTTTGCGTTGCAGCAAAATCATGTACCAGTAATAAAGTTTCTATCGATAAAAAATGCATCAATTGATGTGTATTCAAACGTTTCACTTGAAATCACAGCAAACCCTGATTTTGCTGAGTCTTATTCTATTAATCTTCAAGGCTTAGAACCTGGTGAAGTAATAGAAGTTCGTCCCGATTTACAATTGTCATCAGAATTCTTGAGTAAATTAGATGAAAGTATGTCTGGACATCTTCAATTGAAAATTACCTCAAATGATGTAGAACTTTATCGTAACCATCTGCCGATTGATATCCTATCCTTTGATTCGTGGCCGGGATCCTCTGTTCTTCCTGAAATAATTTCCAGTTTTATAACACCAAATCGCCCGTTTGTTATGGATATAGTTAAGCAGGCATCGAATATCATGCATAACAATACAGAAGTTAATTCAATGGATGGTTACCAAAGCGGTGATCCTAATCGCGTATTGGCACAGTTGTCAGCTATCTTTTCTGCAATTCAGTCCCATAATATAGCTTACGCAAACCCACCAGCTAGTTTTGAACAACAAGGACAAAAAATTCGTTTCCCTGATATGATTCAAGAACATAGATTAGGAACCTGTCTTGATTTAACACTTTTGTACGCAGCATGTGCGGAGGCAATCGGAATACACTCAATTATTGTTTTTCTTCAAGGCCATGCATTTCCAGCATTCTGGCTAAAAGAGTATACCCTTTCAGAAAGTTTTCAGGATGATAAAAGTATCCTCACCAAAAACATGGCCCAGGGAATCAATGAATTAATTGTTGTTGAATCAACGTACTTAACCCAAACAAATGCTAAGTTTAACAGTGCAATTCAGGCTGCAGCAAAAAGCTTGGATAGACCTGATTATTTTCATTACTTCATAGATGTTCAACGTACTAGAATTGGACAAATCAAACCACTTTCAATCAATACAAAAAACGGCGCTACAATCAAAGCATCCACTACATCAGATGAACCAGTTAAGATCAACAAAAATTTCGATTTTGAAAAAGTAGAAATCATCCCAGAAACGGATAAGGAATCCACTCAACTTAGTCATCAGGAAACGAAAGTTAACTATTGGCAAAACCGTCTTATTGATATGAGTCTACGAAACAATTTATTAAACTATCGATTGCAAACACAAGGTATTCCAGTTATAAGTTCTGATCTCGGGGAGACTGAAGATATACTAGCAATGGGGAAAAAGGTCTTTATTCAGCCTTTGCCAAATGAATGGCAAAATAAAGTTCGGGATTTTAAAGATCAAAAAGAACTCTTGCACTCACAAATACTTCAAGAGGATATGAAGAATAATCGACTGCGCTCCACCCTATCGGCTGTCATGCTTGAAAAAGAACTTGTGAAACTTTACCGTAAAGCAAAAAATACATTGGAAGAAAGTGGTGCAAACTCTCTTTACGTTGCTCTTGGCTTCTTGAAGTGGTATGAATCCAACTCTTATACAAAAGAGCGTTTTGCTCCCATTCTCTTATTGCCGGTAGATTTAGTGAGACTGTCTGCAAAAAAAGGATATTATATTCGAGCACGAGATGAAGAGGTGCAAATCAATATTTCACTTATTGAATATTTAAATCAAAAGTTTGGAATAGATGCATCCAGGTTGTATGACATCCCAGTAGATGAACATGGTGCTGATGTTAAAAAAGTTCTTACTACTATGCGCAGACTAATAATGCCTATGAAAAATTGGGACGTTCATGAAAACGCGAGTATTGGTGTATTCTCATTCTCCAAATTTGTTATGTGGAATGATCTTGTAAACCATTCTGATGAATTAAAAAAGAATACAGTTGTCAAAAGTTTGATGGAAGGAAATTATGTAGGAGATATCAATGGATCTATGAATACGCCATTAACAACTGAAAAAGATGAGGAAGAAACATTATATACTCCATTAAGTTCCGATAGTACACAGACCGAAGCAATTCTTGCAACCGGGGATAATAATAGCTTTGTTTTACATGGCCCACCGGGATCAGGAAAATCGCAAACAATAACAAATATGATCTCACATGCATTAGCCACAGGTAAAACAGTACTTTTCGTCGCTGAAAAAATGGCTGCATTGGGAGTCGTTCAAAAAAGATTAGCTGATATTGGTCTAGGAAACTTCTGTCTTGAAGTCTACTCAAATAAGGCCCAGAAAAAAGATATATTAACCCAGCTTGAAACATCCTTTGAAGCACAAAACAGAACAAAAGGGACAAATTGGGAATCCAAATCAAACGAAATTAAGGAAGTTAAGAAAGAATTAAACAAATATGTCCACGATTTACACAGCCCAACTACGCTTGGCCAAAGTATTTTTGAAATGATTGAAATTTACTCTGATATCGATTCATCGAATAAAAAGATTAGCTTCAACCGACATAAGGTTAAAGATATGAACGAGGTTTCGTTTAAACGAGCAAAGCAATTAATTGAGGACGTTGCAATTGCTGGGAAAACCTGTGGAGACCTGAGTAAAAATCCTTGGAATGGAATAAAGCAGAATAACTATTCTCTGCAGCTACATGACAAAATTAAATTAGAATTAGAATCGATTGAAACAAACGCATCTCAATTATTACAAATCGAAAAACTTTTGACTGACATTGGATTAACAAGTAGAGAGAAAAGTCATGCATGGTACAAATTCATTCATATGATTCTACCATATATGCAAAACCTGCCTAACTCTAATTTTAACTTGCTTGGAGCAGAAAATTTTGACGATACCATTAAACAGATTTCAGATATTATTTCTAATGGCAAACAACGTGATGAAGACACAGAAAAACTGGAATTACGTTTTGATGAGTCTGTCCTAAAAATTGAGACAGAGCCATTGTTACAAGAGCTAAGACTTGCTGAGAACAGCTGGTTTCTCAAAAAAGTGTTAGGCAGAGGTAAAGTCTCTAAAGAACTAAAGAAATACCTAAAATCAAAAGATAAACTTGGTTCCGATGAATTAGAAAATGTGTTAACTAGCATCCGGAATATACAAGAAAAACAACAGTTGCTTGAACAAAACAGTACATTAATGGCTTCTAACTTCCCTGCATTGTGGAATGATACAAAAGGCAAATGGCAAGAGATAGAACGGGCTGTGAAATGGCTTGAACCTGTTCGATCCTTACTAATGGGATTCGATTATCCAGAAAGTAATTTAGCTGACATTGCGCAGAAATTGCAGTCAAACGTGCAAAACCTAACTAATTCACAAACCAAAGAACTAATGGCAAATTATACAAAGACTTATGAAGATATTATGAAACGGTGGAAAACAATTGAAGAGGAATTAGTTGCTCCAGAGTTTCATAAGCCTAAACAACCTAACTGGGTAAACTATACGAAAGAAAATGCTTCCCTTCTTATTGGTTCTTTATCCCTGCTGAAGGATAATTGTTATCTTTCACGAAAGCTCCAGGATGCAGATTCGTTTGGTTTAGAGCATGTAACAGAACCATACCAAAATGGGGAAATAAATCATGATGAGTTACTTCCTGCTTATTTACACGGATTTTACCGCATCCGTATAGATGAAGAAATTTCTGGTAATGAATTATTATCACAATTTACCAAGGCTGGCTTTGAGAGTAAGATTCACAAGTTCAATCAATTAGATGAAGAGATTAGTGAACTTACAAAACTTGAGGTATATGTGAAATTGATGGACAGTGTACCAAATCTAATGAATAACGCTATAAAAAATTCAGAACCTGGTATTTTATTAAAAGCAATTAAAAGTAAAGGGCGCGGAATCGCAATACGCAAACTGTTTGAGCGAATTCCAAACTTATTACCTAAGATTAAACCATGTATGTTAATGAGCCCTTTATCGGTGGCTCAATATCTAGACCCATCGTTCCCAAAATTTGATTTAGTTATATTCGACGAGGCTTCTCAGCTGCCGACAAGTTCGGCAATTGGTGCAATGGCAAGAGGGGAAAATGTAATTGTTGTTGGCGATCCCAAACAGCTTCCTCCAACTAGTTTCTTCAGTTCCCAACAAACGGAAGAAGATTTTGATTTACAGGATTTAGAAAGTGTTTTAGACGATTGTTTATCCATACGCATGCCACAAAAGCATCTAAGGTGGCATTACCGTAGCGAACATGAAAGTTTAATCTCATTTTCAAATAATCACTTTTATGATAATAAATTAATAACCTTCCCTTCGATCGATGACATTGTATCACGTGTGTCATTTAGAAATGTGAACGGTATTTACGACCGTGGGAAAACGAAAAATAATAAAATTGAAGCTGGCGAAATCGTAAATGAGATATTCTCAAGGTTGGGCAACCCTTTGAAACAACACGAAAGCATTGGTGTAGTTACATTTAGTCAAGTCCAGCAAACACTTATTGAGGATATGATTGATGAACGGTTAAAACAGGATCCCGCATTAGAAAGATATTTTACCGACGAAGTACAGGAACCTGTCTTTGTTAAGAACCTGGAAAATGTGCAAGGTGATGAGCGTGATGTTATCCTCTTTACCGTAGGATATGGACCAGATGAAACAGGTCACTTAACGTTAAACTTTGGCCCATTAAATCGTGATGGTGGCTGGCGCCGCCTTAATGTTGCTGTTTCACGCGCGAAAAAGGAAATGATGATTTTTGCTTCAATGGAACCTGATAAGATTAATTTATCACGCACTAAAGCAGAGGGAGTTCACAGTTTAAGAGCCTTCATGGAATTTGCTAAAAAAGGAAATGAACCGTTATTACTTGAGAACCGTATGGACAGTAGCCACAGCAACTCTAAATTTATCATTCCAATAATAAAGAAGTTGCTCGGGGAACAAGGCTATCAAGTTGAAACAAACGTCGGTAGTAGTGAATTTAAAGTTGATTTAGCAGTTGTTGATCAGAATAATAAAGGACAGTATCTGGCAGCCATTCAACTTGATGGTCATAGATATGCCAATCGAATTACCACTCGTGATCGTCATAAACTAAGTGAAAATATGCTAGAAAAATTAGGATGGCAGGTCATTAATGTTTGGTCAATAGAATGGTGGCATGATCAAGAAAAACAAATGGATACTGTATTGAGTCAACTTAAAGAAATTGAAGAGAATACTACTATGAAAGCAGAAACAAAGGCTAGTCTTCCCGAGAAAAAACAAGAATCTATTCAGGAAAAGATTAGTAGTCTCATGATTGAAGATACTGAAGAAGAAACAGTTAGTTTCTATGTACCAGCTATACTGGAGAAAGTTGAATTGTCAACAGACTATTTCTACTCTATTGAAGGTATGCCAACAATTCGTCAGCAAATAAATGAAGTAATCGAGCAGGAAGCACCGGTCAGCTTTTCCCACCTGACAAAGCTTATTATCGGTTCATGGGGATTCAGCAGAAGTGGTGCGAAAATAGAAGATGTTATACAAAATTCCATTACAAGAATGATGATTTACGAAACAATTGAAGAAAAAGGGAAATTCCTTTGGAAGGATAAAGAGCAACATACTACCTATACTGACTTTCGAAATAAAGACCGTTATAGAAGGCCATTGCAGGACATTAGTAGAACTGAATATACAAATGGTATTCACGCTATCATGCAAACCGCGTTCAGATTGCCAAAAGCGGACTTAATTAGAGAAATACTGAAGCAATTAGGCTATAATCGAACCAGTAATGTAGCGGAAAAATATATACAAGAAGCGATTGATCTAAGTGTTGAAAAAGGGTTGATTCTTGAGGACACAGAAGGGAATATTGAGATTAATAGTTAAGTTACAGGAGTCCTAAAGTATGGGGTTTAGGTCTCCTGTCTTGAACTACTCTTGCACATAACCCAAAATAATTCTAAATTATTTTGGGTGACTTACCTTATAGAAACAATTTTTATATCTATATCATCTTTTTCAGGTATAATAATGTACAACCGTTTGATTCCCTTAATGGGCGATCAGCAATAAGAGGTTAAAAATAAGCACCCTTTCTATGAGCTGGTAACTCAAGGGGTGGCTTATTTTTTTGGCAGTAAGGAAAGCATGGCTACGATTCAAGACTATTCTAGATTGTAGAGAACAACTTACAGTTAACAGGTTTTAATATAATGTGCAATTTAAAAACGACCGATTGTTGAAGGCTGGAAATTATTTCTTCCCCTAGGTTCCTGAAAACCCTAAATGACAGTCACAAGAGTTAAGTCCGCTTTACTACCTTTCAAAACGGCGTATGTCAACTTATCCATTGTAGCGCCATCAAAAATGGTATGTTTTAGATATTTTGCTTTATTGCTTTTGAAGGACACATTTTTGAAAACTGCATTTTTAAAAGAGGTCCCCTTTAATCCCGAATAATCGAAGATCGTACCATTAAACGTTTGATTATCAAAACAGATACCGGACAAATCCGAGTTTTTAAATTTTGTATTATCAAAGATACAATTATTAAACGGAACTTTCCCCATGTCGCACATCGTTAAATCTGCTTTGGTAAGATTAGCCCCATTAAAACTTGCATTCCTTAAGTCGGACTTCGTCAAATTTGCTCTAGAAAGATCAGCCCCATTAAATCTAACCTCCCTTAAATCACTGCACTTAAAGGAGCTGCTCGTTAGATCGGAATCACTAAAGTCTGATCCCTTTAGAGCGCTGTAATTAAACTTTCCATCGTGTACTTTTACCCCTTTAAAATCTGAATTCTCGAGGTTGGTTTTTGAAAAGTCCGTTAATACCATCTGCTTTAGCTCTCTGGTCTTTGCAGTAATACTTTCCATGATCTCTGAAATGTCCCCAATGGAATCGACAGTCATGTGGTAAGCAGTTTCTTCATCATAACCCTGCTGTTTCAAATCGCTCAACTTCTCCTGTAAATCATTCAATAGCTCTTCTTTCAATTCACTTACAGCATGCAAATCTTCATAGGGTGAAAATATTCCATCTAAATGTTTCTTTAATTTTTCATTCATTATTATTGCCGCCTTCCTCTTCTAATAATTGATCCAGAATACGCTTTGCAAATTCCCAGTTCTTTTTGTTTTCAAAAAAAGTCTTCTCCCCGATATCGGTAAGCTTATAGTACTTTCTTCTTCCACCCTGGTTCGCATCACCCCAATATGAATTGATTCGGCCATCTTTCTCCAACCGCTTCAGGCTCGAGTACATCGTAGCTTCCTTCAATTCATACTCACCATTGGAGCTGGACTTGATCAATTTCGATATTTCATACCCGTATTTATCACCTCGCATCAATAAGTTTAAAATTATCGTATCTGTATGTCCTCTGAGTAAATCCGAGGAAATTTTATTATCAACCATTGTGTCACCTCTTCCGTAGCTATAATATATATCACATTACTATGACAGTCAAGGTAATATTACTGAAAGTTTACTGTCATAGCAATTTTATTAGGATATTAGGGGTATAATCCAAGTCCGCGTTGTGATAATAGAAGCTTCTTTTGTTTTAGAACATGGTTTGATCTCGTATTGACCATTTGAATAAACAAGAAAAAAAGTGTGTTTTGATAATATATTAATCAAAACACACTTCATATAATTAATTGAATCATTTTTCAATTAGATGATTTCCATACAAACTTTTAAAGGGGGTGAATTCTTCAAGAAGATCATCTCCAATTATATCTTCTTCTTGATAAGCAACCGTTTGTTGAAGGTGACCAACCTATAATCAGAAAAACATTACCTTTACTACCTGATATATAGCAATTCCTAATGCCACGCCAAAAAGTCTTGCAATCCACTTTTTCATAACTGTTCCTCCCTGTTAAACTTCTCAATCAGAGAAGTGCCTGCCACCCCGAAATAGTTTTCATATTTACCATTTTCGGGTTTAATGTATGTAACTAGGCATATTAATTAGCACTAACGGTCGAATGTACAATAGTTTGATTCCCTTCAAGGGGGATTAGCAATAAGAGGTTAAAAATAAGCACCCTTTATATGAGCCGCTAACTCAAGGGGGATTATTTTTTTTTGATGAAATGACAGCATAGCTACGGATTTACAAGGCAAAAGTTAAAGCCATCATCAATGCTTCAAACACTGTCATATAGCACCACCTCCTTTCTCTGGAGATGATGCTAATTCGCCCATGAGTTATAACAAACTATTGTTCTCTAACTAGATCATTTTAGACAATTTATATCTTGTCCTTTAGAACTAATATACATTTTAAATGGATTGGGATTTATCCAAGCAGAGAGATTAACTAGAATTGGACAGCTGTTTCTAAATACTTTTTTAAATCAGTAACGCTTTCGAAAATATAATTTGGTTTTACTGAAAATTCACTTGGTTGATAATCAGGCAACCATTGTACTCCCGCTGTCATTACATTTGCTTTCAGTCCTGCTTCAATATCAGCATCACTGTCACCAATGAACATAGAATCATTTTTCCCCACCTCTAATAATGATAATGCTTTCACGACTCCTTCTGGGTGAGGTTTTGGATGGATAACATCATCACCTGTTATGATAATTTCAAAGAGGTTATCCATATGAAGTGCCTTTAATGAAATATCTAAACTTCTTCTCGCTTTACCAGTTACAATTCCTATTTTAATATCTTTTTCTTTTAAATAAGCTATCATTTCATTGATTTCACTATTTGGTTTTACTAATTGTTCGTGATGTTCCAAATATTTTTCATAGTATAATTCGATTGCATTTTCCTTGTTGCTATTTTCTAGGTTTTCTCTGATAATCCCTGTCTCAGAAGGTCCAAACATCGCTCTGATTTCATCGGAGGAAAGGTCCTTGTTATCAAATTCTTTGAAAACATCTTGAAAGGCAACAAAACAAATTGGTAATGTATTGGCTAAAGTTCCATCAAAATCAAAAATAATTGCTTTAATAATAAACACTCCTTTTATGTATTAGCTTTCATTCCTATTTAATCCTGTTACGTTTAACTTAAGTACATCTGTTCACATGTTCATTTTAACATAAAGTTCCAATGACTCTTCAAATACAAAAATAGGATTCCCGTAATCGACAATCCCTTGAAAAACTCTTGCTATCCGTTCATTTAAAGCCTACTGCACCTGAAAATTTATCTCTAACAACTGTTTCATTTCATTCAATAAATCTTTATGTTTCTTCGTTGTAATAAGGAGAGTACCTGGATTGTCAACCTTATCGGAATTGAAAAGGACAGTTCCATCTTCTAAAATATTAAAAGCATATTTTCCTTTTTCAGTATTCGTTCCATTTCCTTTAAAGAAACCTAACATATAGGAGTTTTGTGACTTCAGATTTTCCATAAAGGTATCTGTGTTGATTTTTTGAACATTTAGACCTTCTACCATAGATAATACTTCTTCTATCTTATCTTTATCTTTAACTGTTTTAGACATTTCTTCAGAGGATGAATTGTTTTCTACTTTTTGTATAAATAGTGTATTGGCAAAGCTTCTATCTTCTAGTTGTATAGTCTTTTCATTACCTGAGCAAGCACCTAACAATAAGACTATAACTACAAGGGGTATAACAATATTTTTCATAATTATCCTCCTGTTCTGTTCTACTAACCCATTGCTTTAGTGCAACAACTTCTACGAAGATAAGCGAAAAAAAATACTACTTACGCCGATGAATTTAAAATTAAAATAAAAAGTATGGTTTCAAGGTTTACTTAACAGGAATAATGTAATCTACACATCTATAAATTTAAACTCTAATCTTCTTTTCACAAACAATAGAAAACATTCGCTGAGGCACTTCCAAGAGCTCCCCCGAATAGTTACTTTTCAAAAGATTATCTAACTCCTTATTGAATAACAGTACGTCATCTCTAGATAAACTACCACCAATGTCTGCACCTGTTCTCATTCGGCCTTTCCATTCATCGTGAGTATAGGTGGTCGTTACATCAAACGTAAAAGTTTCTATATTTGAAAAACCAACTTCGTAAATCTCTTCTATCCATTGAGGGTAAAAGCCATAACTGTTTTGCGAATTCCATTCAGTATTATACTTAGAAACAAGTTTCTCAGTTTGAGACACGATATTATTCCCTATAGGAAGCTGGTCAAATTGAGAAACGACAAATTTACCACTATTTTTTAAAACTCGCAAGGCTTCTTTACTTGCTTCTTTCTTTGGTAACACTTCCCAACAATGAACAGCCGTAACAACATCAAATAATTCATTGCCAAACGGGAGTTTTGTCACATCTCCAAGAATATAATCTATATTTAAACTTTCGCTATATGTATTCTTCGCTTCATTTATCAGCTCCGGGGAATTATCTATCCCTGTAACAAAACACCCTCTCCTTGCTAAATCTCTTGCAGCCAAACCATTAGAAGTAGCAATATCTAAAACTTTCTGATCTTGAAGACATATATTGTAATCCTGTTCTAATTTCTTATAAAATTTATTTGGATATCCAGAACGATATTTGGTGAAGTCCTTAGCCACATTATCGAATAGATTTTTCATTATAACTCTTCCTTTACAATTAAATTCAACTTATACCTTCAGTAACTTTTTTCTTTTGATACTCTTTGGCGGCAGGATGGTCATGCAGTTCGAGTAATAGCTTAGAACCCTCATGGTCACATTTCTGTATCATTTTTCATTGCTTTCTTTTCTTAACTTCTATTTGAATAGCAAGGTAGGAGACACTCCTAGACAATCTATACTTTATAAAAATACCAAACCAATCGCTTTGGTGCCGCATCTTAACAAGTTAGTTCTATTGCGTCATAAGTTACTTCTGGATTATCTGAATATGGTTACCACATGTATCGTCGAAGACAGCTATTGTGATTTTGTCCATTTCAGTCGGCTCGGTACTAAACTTCACACCTAGTTTCACTAATCGTTCGTACTCTTTGTGAACATCTGCAACGCCAAACATTGTTGCTGGTATGCCTTCAGCAAATATCTTCTTTTGATACTCTTTTGCGGCTGGATGATTATTCGGTTCGAGCAATAGCTCAGTACCATCTTGATTGTTGGGAGAAACTAGCGTTATCCATCTGAATTCTCCGACAGGGACGTCCTCCTTTTTTACAAAACCTAGCTTTTCTGAATAAAACTCTAATGCCTTATCTTGATCTTGAACAAAAATACTGGTGACAATGATATTCATTATATTTTTTCCTCCTTTAATAGTTGCTATGTATACTGTGTTACCTTACACGAACTCTCCTCATTAAGAAATTTTACATTCCATTCAAGATAAAAAAAAAGACACATTAGACCCTTAACAACCCACGGAATCCTCTTGCACCATAGTAAGATTCCGAACCGTTGTGGTACAGGAAAACGTGGTCGTAGCGACGATCACAAAAAAGTGCACCACCAAGTTCTCTAATATTTGAGGGGGTTTGGACCCAAGTCGACGTTTTCATATCGAAATCATCAAGTTTCTGTAACGCTCGATATTGCTCTTCGGTTAATAACTCAATGCCCATGGCAGTTGCCATATCCATAGCGCTATTTTCCGGTTTATGTTTTTTCCTGGACTCAAGCGCTTCACGGTCATAACAAACACTTCTACGACCTTTAGGACTTTCCACAGAACAATCGTAAAAAATGTATTCGTCTGTCTGTTGATCATGTTCTACAACATCAGGTTCACCGCCAGTTCTTTCCATTTCATTGAGCGACCACAATTTTTCAGTATTATCCTTTAATTTCGCTTGTACTTTAGTCCATTCAAGCCCTTTATGGCGGTTCATGTTTTCCTCAAAACGAACTTTCAATGTAATAAGTAGTTCTTCGTGTTGTTCGGCTGACAATTCTCTTTTACTGTTGATTTTATTCTGTGTCATATTAGTTTCCCCCTTATTGTTTTTATTCTTAATGGTTTAAATACATTCTAAAACTAACTGGAAGAAATCGCGATAATTATCTCCTTCTATTAAAAAAGCCTGTAGAGAAAAAAACATTTTCTCTACAGGCTTTGCGTTATTCACCCGCTCAAATAACTGTTCACCGGTTGCCGACCAACCGCTTCGGCAAGCAGCTCCCCCGTGAAGTCGGGAAAATACACATCCGAGAAATACAGCTCCGATTCAGCGGACTGCCAGAGCAGAAAATTACTTATTCTCTTCTCCCCACCCGTCCGGATTATAATGTCCGGTGATGGCAGATCCCCCGTGTACAAAAGCTGCTCCATTCTCTCCTCAGTCATTTCATCCTTGCTAATCTTTCCGCTCCTGACTTCTTCAATAAGCGCTTTAGCTGCATGGATAATATCACCCCTGCCACCATAATTGAATGCGAAATTGACAACGATACCGGTATTATTCTCTGTAGAAGCAACCACCCTTGCCAGCACTTCCCGGGTTTTGTCAGGGAGTGGGGCCGTGTTTCCGGAAATCCTGATTTGAATATTTCTTCTCATAAATTCAGGAAGTTTCTTTTTAAAAAATTTTACTGGCAGATCCATCAGATAATTTACCTCATCAGAGGGTCTGGACCAGTTTTCTGAGGAAAAAGCGTATAGCGTCAGTACCTTGATTCCCAGCTCAATGCTGGCATCAATAACATCTTCCATTCGCTTTGCCCCCGCATAATGGCCTTCACTTCGGCTCAAACGTCTCTTTTTACCCCATCTGCCATTCCCATCCATGATAATAGCAACATGGTTAGGAGTCCTTTGATACATCCGACTTCACCCCTCAAATTTTTCTAGTTTCCAGGCGAGCAACATCCATGTTCTTCTGCAAACCAGGTTAAATAATCTGCCACTCAGATGCTTATAGTAAATTTGAGTTTAACACGTATTTTATTGTTTAGCAATAAATTATTATCTATTTTTATTATGTTTTTATTGTAATGGTAATTTAGAAAAAAATAAAGAGCACCCCTCATTAATAGAAATGCTCCTTAACGTTACTATTTAATTGATTACTTGTTACCCTGCGTAAGTTATACCTTCTTGTTGAGAGTGGCTGCTAAGCAATCTTTTCTACTTATGTACCAATCCTGACGATCTCTTTCCAATTCTGCTTAGGCTGGTTAATCTTTGTTATTACTCGGTCTTGCCATCTTTCTGTCCTTTATCCAAATCGACATCTTCTAAATCAAGCCAGGAAAGCATTTCGCCTACAACTGTATTAATTTTCTTATTAACAGCATCATCACCAAATTTAACCTTTGCTTTTTCTATCTGTTCAACGACTTTTTCGTCAAAACCTATAAGCTCACGGTCATCTTCCATCTCATTAAATAAATCAATCATAGCTTCATTCCCCTGCTGCATCTGATCGATCGCATCACTATACTTTTTATAATCATTTTCATTAGCCTTCATTAATATCACCCAGTAATTAGAATGTCCAATAAATGCTAATTAAATAAATCGTTTTTCCATCATCATCGAGTACATTATCAGGAACGAAATAAAAAATAACCCCTTATGCTTCTACTGCATAAGGGGTTATTCACCTTTCTGATTTGTAAACTTAATAATAAGGTGAAATCATTAAGTAGACCAGTACACCCGTAAAGCTAACATACAGCCAGAGCGGCATTGTCCAACGTGCGATTTTTCGATGCTTTTCTACTTTCATATTCAAGCCTCTTCCAAGTGTGATCAGCGCAAGCGGCACGATCACTGCGGCTAGAACAATGTGTGTAATCAGTATAAAATAATAAATATACATTAGAGCGCCATCTCCACCGTAGCTTGTAGACTCAGCCATCGAATGGTACGTCAAATACGAGATGAAAAATAAAAAGGTCGTTACGAATGCCGCAACGATGAATCTGCGGTGCAGTTTAATGTTTTTCTTTTTGATCATAATTAAGGCGGTTAACAAAAAGATAAACGTGAAGCTGTTCAAGATGGAATTCAGCATCGGCAGTACGGTTAATTCAATTCCCCATACCATGTTATCTGCGCTTTTCGGCAATAAATACGTTCCAAAAATGATGCCTACAATCAATATGGATAGAATCCATATCAGCGGATTATAATTGCGCTGTTTAGCATTGGTGGTGTCATTACGCATATGTTTCACTCCCAGATAAAATGTCCTTCTATTAGCATAAGGAAATTAATCGTAAAGAGCAATATAAAAAGGAATTCGTCTGCTCCAGAAATGGAAACTGTCATCGTTTCGACAAGAAATCTTCCAAATACAAAAAAAGAAATCCGTCTTGTATTTGTCAGTTTGATCTTGAAATGCATTACTTATATTGTAATATAACTTGTTCCTCTTATTCGATTGCTACCATTTCAACATATACCACAAGTATTTTTTATAAAAATATCCATAACCTACACTGAGCAGATACCTTGAAACTTAATTAAGTGACTTCTATGATAATCATTAACGCTTCAATGAAAGGATGCTAATAAATGAATCAAAATAAATTGTTTTCAACTTTACAATTAAAAAATAAACCACTAAATAACCGTTTTGTGGTAGCTCCGATGACTCGGATCAGTGCTGAAAAAGACGGTCGCGCTAATGAAACAATGAAACGCTATTATGAGCGTTTTGCAAAAGGTGGCTTCAGTGCTGTCATCTCAGAAGGAATCTACCCGGACGAGCTTTACAGTCAAGGTTACTATAACCAGCCTGGACTTGCGAATGATGAACATGTACAGGCATGGAAACCTGTCGTTGAAGCTGTTCAAAACAATGGATCCGTGATGATTGCGCAACTCATGCATGCAGGTGGCCAAGGCCAGGGGAATGCATATACCAATGAATCCATAGCTCCCTCCGCTATCGCTCCTAAAGGAGAACAACTTGAATTTTATGGCGGATCTGGGCCATTCCAAACACCGAGAGCTATGAACGAAGAAGACTTTAAGCAGGTAAAAGATGCTTTCACTCAAAGTGCGATTCGTGCAAAAGAAGCTGGATTTGATGGCGTGGAACTGCATGGCGCTAATGGGTATTTATTAGATCAGTTTTTGACGGATTACCTAAATCACCGAGATGATCGGTATGGAGGTTCAGCTGAAAACCGCATACGACTTATCCTTGAGGTTATAAATGAAGTACGAGCAGCAGTCGGGCCGGATTTCATGGTTGGAATCCGTATTTCTCAAATCAAGGTTTCCGATCCAGAGCATAAATGGGCTGACGGAGAAAAAGAGGCAGAATTCATCTTCAATGAACTTGGGAAGACTTCTCTAGACTACATTCACGTAACTGATGGCAATGCAACAGCATCCGCATTTGGTAAAGGGAGCCGTACACTGGCACACGCTGCAAAAGACTTTGGTAAGCTAGCCGTTATCGCCAACGGAAAACTAGGTGATCCTGACAAAGCAGAAAAATTGGTAGAAAAGAACCAGGCAGATCTAGTTTCGCTGGGAACAAGCGCACTAGCAAATCCAGATCTACCTAATAAAGTTTCTGAAGGAAAAACGCTAAAGGAATTCGATTTTCCAAACACACTACTCCCTCAAGCTGAAATTAAAGCCCATGAAATTGAGATGGAAATTGTAAAATAGTGGTTAAAGAAAAGTGCCTATCACCTGGAACTATTCAGAATTGTTCCAGTTGACAGGCGGATTTTTATCACTATTTCTTATAACCCAAAAGAAGTCATACCACCGTCAACAAAGACATTTTGCCCGGTCACGTAACTTGAACCTTTTGAAGCAAAATAAAGGACGGTTGTTTTAAGCTCATCTAATTGTCCTAGCCTTTTCATTGGGGTTCGATTCTCAACCATACTTTTGAATTCTTCATCTTTTAATGTTCCACTATTTAGATCTGTTTTAAAAAACCATGGACTAAATGCATTGGCTGTAATATTATATTTGGCAAGCTCACCTGATAACTGTTTTGTTAAATGAATGACACCCGCTTTACTTGGCCCATAAACTGTTCCAAAAAAGAGACTCACGTTACCGGCTACAGAAGCTGTATTGATTATTCGTCCATACTGCGCTTTTTTCATAAAAGGGATAACCGCTTGACTCATTAAAAAGACAGATTTAACATTGGTGTCCATTACTTTATCCCAATCATTTTCTTCCAAAGTTTCAATACTTCCACGTGCTGTTGTACCGGCATTATTCACTAAAATGTCAATACGATCATATTTTTCAATGATTTTTAAAACAACATCGTTTATTTGCTTCTTCTCTGTAACATCACAGGTGAAAGCTGAAACAGTTGCTCCCGTTTTATTTGAAATTTCATCAGCAGTGTTTTGGATTTTTTCTAACGTTCTGCCAAGTAAAACGATTGTCGCACCGTTCTCAGCTAACGCTTCTGCACAAATCTTTCCAATACCACTTCCTCCGCCTGTTACAACTGCAACTTGTTTTTCAAAATTAAATAAATCCATTAAATTTTCCTCCTAGCATAAAGACTCTTCTTGCCTCTTTAACTGCTTGCTCTACTTCTTCAGCTGTTAAAACAGATATTATTTACAGAAACCCTTTTTCTTTACATAACGTGATTAATTTACCCCATTATATTGAGATCATTTCAGATTTAATTTTCACCATTTTTATCCTTCCACACTTCCTCTCTTTTCTTTAAATCTTACAAGCTAAACGAATAATTCATAAACCTTTAATATAAGCCAAAAGAAAATTACACCCCAAATCAATACAATCAGTGCTCCAATGACCCAATTCTTCGGCTTACCCTTCCTCATCATCATTTCGGCTTTAACTTCACTATCAGTGATAACTTCCTTAGGTATCATCTTCAAAGCAAACATAATTCCTAAAGGCACAATAATCACATCGTCCAGGTAGCCTAAAATTGGTATGAAATCTGGAATTAAGTCAATCGGGCTGAACGCATATGCAACAACGCACACCGTAAATACTTTCGCATACCAAGGTACTCTTTCATCTTTGGAGGCAACGTAAAGAATGAATATGTTTCGTTTCAGTTTTTTCGCCCAAGCTCTTATCTTTCCCATTTGTTCTCCCTTTCCGTAGAGGGGTGCCTGTCACCCAAATGGCTAGCGCTCGTCAGTCGAGTTCGGATTCCTTTCGAAAAATCCAAGGTATATAGCTAAAGGTTACCCATGACAACCAATGAAGAATTGAGCGCTTGCCCATAATCTTAATTTTCAACTTATTCCGGCTACTTCCCCTCTGGAACTTTACTCCACAAATCCTCAATTCCAACTGCGCGCTTTATTGTGTTAATCGCCCCTTGATGCAGCCCTTCATGCCAGATTGTGAAGCTTAATAGATCCCCTAAACTCGTAAGTTCGTAATCATCGTCAAATTTAACTGGTTGCTGAATTGGCTTATCGAGCATACCGTCAAAGGTTTCTTTGATTCGATTTGGCTGCTCCACAAGGTATCCCCTTATCTCTGAAAGAGAAGGATAATCGATTTCCCACTCATCTGGACTAGTTCCCCTTTGAAATAGTTCCAAATAATGCTTAGGTACATGGTGGGTTTCTCCAATAAAAGGGTATAACAAGTTATCTTGAGAAACGAGGATATGACCAAGGTTCCATCTAATTGAATTTTTAACACCACTTGGAATCTCGTCAGCAAATTGCTCTGACGTTGCCTCCAATGAAGCAATGGTTCTTTTTCGGACAAATATCATCTGTTTAAAAAGCAAATTTTCTATCATACTCTCCCATCCTCTTCCTATCAAATATTTTCAAGACCGATTTCGAAATACTTGCTACATTACGTGATACAAAATTATTAATATTTTCAATTACGAATTATGAAAACTAAATGAATACTTTTCTACAAAATTTCTATCTCGGTGAAGGTTCTTTCTTTTAAGTGAATTGTAAAAGCAGTATAATCCCTACACTCCCAAGCGAAATAACTGGAAGCAGATCGCTGATTACTACAACAATGACGAAGACAATACTCAAACCTTCCCGCAGGTGATTTGATTCAGATTCTTTGGCCAGTAGGATAATGTTTTTTCCATTTTGACATGTTATGTATACAAGAATACCAAGATTATAAAGCCTAACTGAAAAGGGGCCCACAGAAAATTTAGTGCCTAGCCACCTGAAACTATTATCGATAAACATTATATGAATATCTTTTGCATTTCCAATGGTTGCATTATCACGAAGTATGCCAGTATGAACGCAGCCAAAAGAAACATAACGACGTTCACTTTCTTGTTCAAATTCCACCTATAACCCCAAAAATGGATTGCTAACAGTAAAAAAATATTCGGAAGCAAAGCAATGAGATATAAACCTATGACATCACTAAATACCACGTTCCCGTTCGTTAAAGCACCACCCAGCAATCCAACAAACATCAGTGTAATAACAACCGGATATAATAACGCATTTAACAAAACGTAGATCAACGACGTTTTCATAAAACAACCCTCCCAAAGAGTATTAAGGGGAGAGTTTCTCCCCTTAATATTAGGACTTACTTTATTTCATTATAATATTTGTAAAAATTTCGCAAACCGTGTGCTGGAACTACCCCATCCATAGAGCTTGTTAGTTCAGTCCACCTGTTACTGAAATCACTATCGTTATCAATCTGCTTGTCTATCCATTTGTACAGATAATACATTTCACGCCCTAATTCAACTCTATGTCCCGCCTCTATTGGACCCTTTTCATCTTCATAAGCCGCAATAACATCGACAAGCGTTTGAAATTGAACATCTTCATAATCATGTACTTTTCCATCTACATTGTAATCAAACGCAGGAACCTCTACTCCAAGTTTATTCGAAGGAAGCCACTGACCAATAACATGAAGAACATCAAAAGACATTTGATGATTATATACCTTATCGTTATAGGTTTCACCAAAGACTACATCTAAAGGAACGGCTGGATTTGTCGAAGTATCCATATCAATCCCTATCGCATCCAGTGCTCGTTCTCCAAAAAACGGCGCAGCATTAAATGTACGGGTGAATTGATAGTTTCCGTCTGAAAGGGACTTTTCAACTACCTCCCTCTTATTTCCACTAAACCATCCCCCATAAACATCTTCACCCAACAGATTTTCTTCCAAATAATAAGATATTACCTGAGCATTAAACCCTCCTAAAGAATGTCCTACAACATATATTTGACTATCTTCATTTTCTAGTATAACTTCAGCTACAAACTCTTTTGCTTTTTTCAATTGAGTGTTATCTCCATCTACTAAAATATCAACATTTGTCATCAACCAGTCAGTAAAGATGTTACCTACATCTAAGTCTCCATCCTCGTTTTCGAATTCATCCGAACCTCTTAGTGCAATCACAACCATATCCCCATGAGTCTCCATCCTCGTTTTCGAATTCATCCGAACCTCTTAGTGCAATCACAACCATATCCCCATGCTTTTCGTCTACATGCTTGGCAGCTATCGCACTAAAACCAGTACTATTATCATCGTCATCTCCTTTGATTAGTGTCCAATCCTTTAGGTCTTTTGCAGCATCAACAAAATCATGGTTAAAACTAGCTAGTGTTGAAATTTCCGGAGCACTTTCTGCTGCATCAACCATATCAATATAGGAAAGCTCACTAAACATCAAGGAATGCTTGGCGGTAAAGTTATATCGAATTCGATCACTCACTGTTTTCTCCTCATTATCCACAATCCCGTCTTCATCTGTATCTGGCATTGTAGGATCAGAAGACATATAAGCATATACTTTTGTTTTTCCACTCCCATATTCTTTCACTTTTATCTGTATTTCTTCCCCATCTTTTAATGTATCATAGTCACTGTCAACCTTATCCGGGCTCAATAAAATCGGATGCCCTAAACCATTCCTTAACGGCGAGTCTTCTGACTCTAAGTAATCAGGTATCCCGTCTCCTACACCCTCATCTTCATCTTTTATATGATCAACAGCATCGTTCGCAGTTTCATTCAGCGAATTTTCCAACTCACTTGCATGTGACGCAAAATAGTATTTACCGCCCGTTTCCGTTGCGATTCGTTCTAACAACGCCTGATTTACACCATAACCCAGGCCAATGGTATAAATAACAACATTATGATCCTTTGCATATTGAATTGCACTATCATTCCAATATCCGTCACCATCTGTTAGAAATACAACATATTTCAAATTATCGTCCGTGCTTTTCGAAACTAATTCATCAACCGCTTTTTTAACACCTTGATAGAGGTTCGTTCCCCCCACCGAATCAATGCTATCAATAGCAACTCTTATCTTTTCTTTATTATTCGTTAAGTTAACGATAATTCTTCCATAACTATCAAAATCAACAACAGCTGCTCTATCTTGCTCTTTTAAAAGATCAAGAAAGTTCTTTGTCGCTGTTTTTCTTAACCCGTTCGGATCCATCCAAGCCATACTTCCAGAAGAATCGATAGAAAACACAATGTCCATATTGTTTTTTATATTTCCTTCTTCATCGAGTGCCGGTGGCACGATTTGATTTTCCCACATCTTATCCCATTCTTCTCCATTCAATAAGAGATAACTACTAAAATGGGAAACTGTTACACTTACCGTATGCTTTCCAGGATCATGAGTTTGATTTTCTACACGTTCGAGTAATTGTTCTTCCTCATTATAATAAAAAATTTCAGGCCTAAAGTTCTCATTAACAACTGACGGGTCATAAGTGAAATTCATTTGAGCTTCTGTGAAATCAACATCCGTCTTAAATTCAAAGGCAGGCCCTAAATATCCCGGAACTTTTTCATTTAAAAGGGAATGGCCTTCAAGGTTAGTGATTGTAGTCGAACTACCCTCTGAAGCTTTTGAATTTATAACGACTGATGGTTCAATAACCTCACTTTTGTTAGCTAAATTAGGAGTTT
>NZ_JBMERP010000051.1:0-24851 GCF_049310925.1 Virgibacillus sp. DJP39
AGACGTGGTTAGCCCCTCACCTTTATAGTTTTGGTATAGTTGTTCAACTTCTTTATATTCTAATTTGTTTTGTTCAATTTTGGTTGTAAAATGCGCTGTCCTAACCATGGAATTCCTAAGAATGGTAGGTTTTAAGGGATGATTTTTCAAACCTAGTCTTGCTAGAGCACCTATATTCCGTTCAGCTTCCATAATTAATTCTAAAAGTTCATAATCGTGAGGATTAAAATTTGGATTATAAACTAACTTACCCTGTTCTTCCGTAAAGTGTTCATTCGAAAATTTATATGACAATTAATTCACCCCTTTTTTACAGTTTAAAATGCTATTATATTAGTATTTTATCACTCATTTCATCTTATGTAATTACACCAATTATGTACACAATAAATTACTCTTAAACCTTTGTATTTTTTATGCTTGGTCAGTTTTAGGTGTCGGTGACCGATTGCGGTCTAATTACGATCGTTTAATTATTCTCTTTGAGTTCCTGCATAAACATTGAATTTATTGCCTGTATATGCTACAACTAATTAGTAATAATTTAAGTAACCTCATAGAAAGAAAGTGATCGCAATGGGTATGGGTATTGTCATAGTCGACGTCTGCGACGGAAATGCCATCACTACTATTAATATAGAAGAAATTATTGAGAAAGAATTTCCGGAAGTTTCAGTAATGATGAATGAGTGCCTTTCGTTCTGCGGGTTGTGCCGACTTAAACCATACGCTTTGGTTAATGGAAAGCGTATTGCCGGCAATACAACTGAAGAATGTTTAGATAAAATAAGAGAACAAATTAAAAAGGAACTAGCTGTGTATGGTTAACAGCTAGTTCTTTTTTAATTTGTTCTCTATTTATACTGCTTGTTTAAACCCATATTTTTCAAACTCCTTTAATCCTTTGATTACTCCTTTTTCTAAAACTTTTCCATCCTTGTCAATTGCTATAAAGAACGGATATGATCTAATATTGTATAACTCAAATAAAGGTTCCAATGCAACGAAAGTAAACATGTCTTTTGTCGCGTTAAAATCAGGCTGAATTAGTACTTCTTCACTCGATTGAACTTTCACAATAAATGTGTAATTGATATTAGTTGTGTTTTGCATTTTCTTTATTTCAGAAAGAAACTGGAAACATCCCTCACAAGATGGGGAAACAAAAAACAATAAGCTTTCTACATTTGATTCCCCCCCGATTTTTATTGGATTGTCAAATATATCTTTATGTTTAACAATAGGTAATATCGAATTAATTTTTGGTCCGTTCTCATTTTTATTGGCGCTCTCGCTCCCTACGGGGGCATTTGACTCAAAGTTCTCTATCTTTTTAGTTAATTTAATAAGGAAAACAGATTGGAACACCAAAGTCAAAGCTATGGTAATTACACTTAAAAGATATAAATTTTCCACTATTACTCAACCTCCATTTTATTCACCTTAAAAATTCTTTTTGCCGTTATATATGAAAATGTTAGTAGCAAAACAATGTTTATCAAAAGCAGGTAATGTACACTAAATAAATCTAATCCAAGGTTATGAATACTTTCATTCCAAATTACTAGGTATCTATACGATACAATTAAAAACATTAGCGAAAGAATTAGTAGAAAATTTCTAATCACCAATTTCCAGGAAATCATCGAATCCCCAGCAATACCTCCACACCCACACTTAAACCTATTACCCTTAGTTAAATTTAATATTATCGCAAATGTATAAAATAAAAGTAAAATTACCCCAAAACTTAAAGCATACACATCAAATACCCCTATAATCAGGAATAATGCTACTGCCGATTCTAGTAATACATCTAACAAAGCTATAATTGGAATAAACTTTTCATTCATCATTCCATAATTTTTTATATTTTGTTTATGGGATGAATAATGATAAACCTTTTCAATACATGTACTTAAAAATACAATTCCTAAGAAGATTTTTAATGCTAGTATGAACACAATCATGTCATCAGCTCCTTACTTTCGTTACTGTTATACCACTTCGCTTGCATTAAATACATTTTAGAGTATTCACCTTTTAAAGCTAACAATTCACTATGTGTACCAGTTTCTATTATTCTTCCACCTTTAAGTAAGAAGATTTTATCTGCCATCTTTGCTGAAGCCATACGATGGGAAATAAATATGGTTGTTTTACCCTCTGTTAAGTAATTAAAGTTTTCATACATGTCTAACTCCGCTTGAGGATCTAGCGATGCAGTTGGTTCATCTAAT
Organism: Virgibacillus sp. DJP39; assembly: GCF_049310925.1. Classification (NCBI taxonomy): domain Bacteria; kingdom Bacillati; phylum Bacillota; class Bacilli; order Caryophanales; family Bacillaceae; genus Virgibacillus; species Virgibacillus sp. DJP39. The sequence continues at coordinate 2,241 of NZ_JBMERP010000051.1, forward strand.
ATAAAAACTTTACCCTGCTTGAATAACGCTCTAGTGAGAGCAAGTTTTTGCCATTGCCCCCCAGAAAAATCCTCACCTTTACCTAATACTTTCCCCAATACTGCATCATATTGTTTAGGTAAACTCATTATATAATTATGTAATCCACTTTTCTTTGAGGTTTCTATTACTTTCTCTAAATCCATAATGTTTTTATTATCACTCAAAGCTATATTTTCTTTAACGGTAAAATTATATTTAATAAAATCTTGGAATATAGTTGTGATATTCTTCCTTAAGTCTTTTTGATCAATTTCATTTATTGATTCCCCCCCAAATTTGATGTCACCTTGGCCAATAGAATATAGTCCCATTAGACATTTAACCAACGTAGTTTTACCAGATCCATTTGTCCCAACAATAGCAACCTTTTCACCTGGATTTATGTGTAAAGTAACGTTGTCCAACGCCTTACGATTACTATCTGGATAGTTAAAAGATACGTTAGTAAACGAAATACCTTTTTCAAGAGACGGCGGAAATGCCTGTGTTCCTATATAATAATGAATTTTCTCATCTTCAAAAGATAGAAATTCGAAGATATCTTTAATAAATAAATGATCCTTATAAACCATTGCTATCGATTGTGATATATTATTAATAGCTGATTGTGCCCCTTGAACTGCTTGTACAACTGCTACAAAATCACCTACCAATACTGAACCCCGTTGAAGGAGCCTTATTAGAAACAACCCAGCCGCGAAATATACAATTCCAGTCACCATCTCCAGTATTGCTATAGCTGTTGAGTTTTTCCTGCTAAGTTTTAAAGTCTCCTTTAGGTTTTTATAGTACTTACTTTTCCACTTTTCTAGCATATATTTTTCAAGATTAAATAACCTAATTTCTTTTGCACTTATCCTATCGTTAAGAAGGTGCATAATATATGATGCTTCTCTTTGTAAGGGTGTTTGGTTCATGATTAAATAAAAACTTTCTCTTCCATATTTGGCATTTATATATACAACAGGAAAAGCGGTTAATAGAGCAAATAATACAAAAAACCAATGTATGGATATCAAGAATATTAAAAAGGAAACCAAAGTAATGACCCTTTGTATAATTGAAAAACAATTCTTTATTGGGGAAAACATTTGCCTCCCCAGGTTGCCACTAAGTCTGTTCCTATGGTCGTAAAATTTATTATTATCAAAATAAGCTAAAGGCACACTTGAAAACTTTTCAATTGTTCTCTCTTGAAGAATAAAGTCTGTTTTGCTCTCTAAATACATGTCTACAATATCTAAAAGGTGCCTAGATGCAGCATTCGAAAACACCAAGGCTAACTGTAACATTAGGTAGAAATATACTTTATCTGCACTTCCCGGTGTTTGAGTTAGTAAAGCTACATTGTTAATCAGTTCTTTTAGTACCCACAAATTTGCGATGGGGAGTAACCCCATAATTACTCTTAGAGCCATAGACGTTGTTAGAAGTAATTTATTATGGTTCCATACTAATTTTATTGCTTTCAGTATATTCCTTAACAATTCCCCCCCCCGTTTTCCTTTCTACTAGCTTCCCTTCATGTAACTTCATTTTTACACTTGCACAGTCTGCTACGCTATCATTGTGTGTGACAACAATTAAAGTCTTGTTCAAACTTTTGTTCATATATACGAATAAATCTATTATTTCTTGTTCCGTTAATCCATCCAGATTACCTGTTGGTTCGTCTGCTAGTATAATATCCGGGTCATTAATTAGGGCTCTGGCAATGGAAACACGTTGCTGCTGCCCACCACTTAACTCCTGAACAGGCGAGTTAATTTTATCCTCTAGTCCAACCTTACTTAACATTTCTTGCGCAATTTCTTTTCTGTATTTACGTTTAACTCCAGAATAGAAAAGCGGTTCCTCAACGTTCTTTAATGCAGTCATATTCTGAAATAAATGGTATGACTGAAAGACGAAACCAATTGATTTAAGTCGAAAAAGCGCCAACTTTTTTTCTTTTAATCCGTTAATTCGCATTCCGTCAACGTTTATATAACCTTCAGACGGAGTCAGTAGCCCACCTATAATATGAAGAATTGTGCTTTTTCCACTCCCAGATCTCCCTTGAATGGATACAAATTCTCCTTTTTTAATCTCCCATTCAATATCTTGTAGCACCGGTTGGTCTTTTGTCTTATTATAAAAATGTGTCAATCCAGTTATCTGGATAATCTTTTCCTCCATACGAGTCACCACCTATAAAGTTTAAAATAAGGTTTGTTATACATTTTCGAAACTGGAAAATAAGTAACTATTAAACTAACAGCTATCGTTGCAAAAAATGCTAGACCATAGATCATCCAAGGGGTCTGAAATAGAAATTGTACTGAGTCAGATCCAAGATGAAACACATTGTAATATTCTTTTTTTACTATCCCTTTTTGGATAAAGTTTTGTATAAGAGAGAAGAGACCTTCCACTATAATGAAAGAAATCAAAGTAGATCCAGCAACTAGAATAAGCGTTTCCGTAGAAAACAACGTCAAAAACTTCTTTTTGCTTATTCCTAATGATTTCATGACCGCAATTTCTTTCCTTCTTTCTTTTAAAGAACCATAAAGAATATTAATGAAATTTAAAACAGAAACACTGCCAATTACTAAAACGAATAAAAACAAATCCATCATGAGCTCTTTGTTGTTGTCTGCCCTTCTTTGGAATATATCAAGATTGTTCATATGAGAATATCCGATTTCTTCAATTTTTTTTAATAGAGCAGGAACACTTGATGCTTTGTCGGCCACAACTATCAGGTTCATCGGCATGCTAGGAGAGTTTTCATGAAGAACCTGTTCTTTATATTTATTTGGAACTAAGAAAAACAACTGAAACATAAAGGAAACATCAAATTGGTACTCACTGCTATACTTTCCAAAAATCGGGATGTTGGCTGAAGTACTTGATTCAGAAACAAAATCGTTATAATAACTAAATTTAATGCTACCATTAATTATATTTTGTTTACCTTCATGTAGGGGAATATTTAGATTTTGGTAGTCTTCAAGATTCCCCTTATTTGGTAAATCTGATTCCCCATAAAGCTTTTGATAATTATTCTTTGGAATTAGAAATGATTTGAAATTCTCTGGAACGATGACACCGTTTTTATTCGTGCTTGTTTGTAGAAATTTACTATCAGGATTTTTTATTTTTTCCGGATCGTAAAACGCAATCTCATTCGGCCAAATGTAATAATCCTTTGTTTCCATATATAAATTGTTACCAGGATTAAATGAAGAATAGGGAAGATAAAAGTCTACCTTGTTTGATTTGTTAAGATACGTTAATAACTCTTCAGAAATATCTTGGTTGTTTACCTCAATTATTGTAAGCTGCTTTGTATACGATAAGTTATCATTTTTAAACATCTGATCCAGCTGAAAAAGAATCGTTGACAAAGCTGTAATCAATACTACTATTATTATAATTTGAATAGCTATAACAGTATTTCTTGTTTTATACCTAAAAAGTTGCTGTAAGGCTCTCCTAACTGTATCCATATTGTTATTCCCCCAGTTTTAATGTAAAAGAGACATCCCGTTTAACACCCAAACTCACATTCAAGAAACCAATTAGAGTCGACAAAATGGGGAGTAAACAAACGATTATTATCGTAATCCAACCGTCCAATAGAATCTTTACACCTATCCATTCACTTATAGTTGTGTTGTTTGCCACAAATAAAGAGATCATTAATCCCAATAGGGAACCAATTCCGGAAACAAAAAATAACTCTATTAAGAATAACTTTCGTACTTGCCTTACACTCGCTCCCAATGCCCTTAGCAATTGAAATTCATAACGTCTTTCAGAACTTATCAAATAACTAATCACAACGATACAGGTTATACCAAGTATAATACTAGAGACTAAAATTACACTGTACATCCATTGTCTTACTTGATTTCCTTTTATGGAACTCTCAAAAAACCTGTTAGGCTCTTCGGATTGGTGAATCGATAGCCCTAATTCTCTTATCTGGTCATTAATCCCAGACGATAAAAAAGGCGTGTTATGTTGTAATGCAATTTTCCCACTTAAATTATTCGTTAAGTCTTCCGAATTAAATCCTTCAAGATCATTTTTTAAATTTAACGGTAGCCAGACATTTCCTGGCGTTTGATAACCTATTTTAGGATCATAAACACCTACTACCTTTAACGGAACACTTTTTCTAGAATTAACAGTATAACTACCAGCTTCTTCATTAACCTGAAATTTAATCTTATATACTAAATCGATAGATTCCCCTAAAATAGCTTTAGGGGTAACCTTTATTCCTTCTCCATTTTTCAATGCGGCTCGTCTGCTATCATTAATAACTATAACTTTTCCATCAATTACCTCAGAAGACTTAATAAATTGGTTCAATAGTTTTTCACTAATAATGATTTCATTAGGGTCACCTGTAAAATATCCACCGAGCTTAATTTTCTCTTTTAAAGCAGTTGCATTACTTTCTAATCCCACCATCATTGGCTTCGTTTCTATTATTAATTGGTCATTAAAATTAATCCATGGAATTAAATAATCATAATCCCAAATAAATTTAGTTAGATCTTCAAAATAATAACCAGATTGAGCACCCACTATATCAGTTAGAGTAGAAACTTGATTTGGATCAACTTCTTTCTCTATGCTAGCAGTCTGTACAATATATTGTTGAGCATTTATATTTTCAGCCATCAAGCTTTCTACTTTGTGCTGATTGTAACTTTTTGCTGTTTGTATCATAGACGTTAATCCCAACAGACAAAAAGTGGCTAGTGACACAGTCACAATAATTGTCCAAAACCGGTTAGGAAATCGAAACATATTACTATAAGCACTTTTTATGTATTCAACTATCATGACACCATCACTCCCCAATTGTTCACATTAACGTAGTGATTTTAGCATTATTCCTAATTCCTTTATCGATGGTGAAGTAGTTTCGTATACCAAATTACCTTCACTATCATAAAGAACAAAACTAGGCATAGTAACTACATCTAAGTTTTTGGATTCTTGATATTGTACTTTCATCCGGTCCGTTAAAATATTCCGATCCAATGATTTGTTTTGCGCTACCTTTTTAATATGATCAATTGTCTTGTCTTCATTTATGTCCCATAAAAAGACCATCCGAACATTCTTATATGACTCTCGTCTATCTGCTAGGTGTTTATAATTGCTTTCAAGGTCTTCAAACTCAGGTATGTAGAGAACAAATGACAATAATGTATATGGAGCATCTTTCATATGTATGGTCTTTTTAACCCCGTTAATATTGACTATTTCTAGAGAATCTAAATGCTCTGGTATCCGATTTTCTGCAGGTGGGTAGTACACTAAAGGTTTAGTTGGAGAATACCAATGAGAGTAAACCAAGTAACCTAAAGCAATAAGGAATACAGGGAATATGTATGGGAAAAACTTCTTTGTCATTGCAATCATCCTTAGTTTGTGAATAGCTACCTATAGGTAGCTATTCACATGGAATATATTAGGAGCACTCACTGTAACTACAGCATGTATCACAGACTTTCACAAATTCTTTATGACAACCATCTACTGGATCACATACTGTTCTTGCTTCATACGTACAATGACACTGACAACAAGGTGCAAACATAGGACCTTCCATGAATTTTCCTCCCTTCTGAATTTTTTTCTCAAGTTGACTCAATTCATATGTGTAATTAAATTGTATAGTAAATAGCTCATATTTTACATACTTTTCACCCAATTCAAACTTTTGCTCATATATTTTTATTTAATACAATTTTTCTGCAGTCTGATTTGCAAAATGACAAATTATTCATTTTAGTTGATTACCTTATCTCTTCTTGATGTACTGGACTTGTTTGCGGATCTTCTTTTTCATTATCTGCAAAGGAATTTATAGGAAATATGGATACAAATAGTATTGATAATAGAGCAATTTTTTTAATAGACTTCATTTACTTACCCCCTTTCATAATAATTTTTTAAAACAATTGGCAGCTAATTTATATTTTCGTTGTTCCATATAATAATTCCCTAGCTCCTTAACATACTTGGAATAGAGAAGAGGATTATTGAATTCAAAGTAGTCCATCGCACCCTTTAGGCTAGGCTCATAAGAAGAACCTTGCTCATTCTTATAAGCCATTTTTTCTTTTAATGTATTCAACCGAACTTTAGAAAGTTGTGAATTTGTATGTTTTAAAGCCTCATACAAATATAACTTTGCTTCCTGAAACCGATTCATTAATATAAAGGAATCTATTAAAGAACAATACGTAATTGACAAGTTTGTATGATTGTAATTTTTTTTTATTTTTATGGCTTGGTTAAAAAGTAATATTGCTTGCTCATAATCATTTCTGTTCTTACTAAGTTCTCCTAGATTATGCAACACCTTACACTTAAGAGAGATTAACTCCATCTCATTAGACAGTTTTAATGCCTTTTTGTAATAAATTTCCGCATCACAGTAATTTTTAATTTGTTCAAACAAAGAACCCAGAAAATTATAAGATTTCCCTACACCATCCCAATCCAACTCCTGTGTATATTTGTCCAATGCCTTATAAATATATCGAATTGCATGGTAATTATCAGATTTTTTATCATAACAAAGTGCAATATTAAAATTAACCTTAGCTTGTTCTAACGTATCTAAATCTTCTTTAAGAAATATCTTATAGTCAGTAATGGCTTGACCATAATTACTACGATGGTAAGAAAAGACACCTTTGAACTTTTTTAATAAATATCTTAAGTTCTTATGTTCTAGTAGCGAATCGTCAATTAATGGCTCAACATTCTGACTGTATACTTGGTATGCCAATTCCATCTTTCCCGATTTAATACAGCTATTAGCTTTAAGCAAATAGAATTCAATTTCTAAGAGGTATGAGGCTATGTATGGATTAGATCTTTCAAATATTTCAATTTCAGTAACACATTCACTCAAATCATCATCTAGTAGCACATGTAATTCTTTAATCTTTGTAGCAACCTTTTCCTGATCTTTATGCGGGTTTACCAAGTAGTCTTTTGGCATTCCTGCCTTATTGGCAAAGCTAATTAAAATGTCTTCTGATGGAACAAATCTTCCACTTTCTATGTTACTTAAATGAGATAACGAGACTATACCCTTGCAGAATTCTCTACGAGGTATATTTAGAGTTGTTCTTAACTTTTTAATTCTTTTAGCAACGATCATATTTTCCAACCTCCTTCCCAACTAACTGTAATTATACAGTTTGAATTCTAAAAATAGAAGGATTTTTCTATTTATTTGCATTATCATCTTTTTTTAATACAAAACAAAAAGCCTGACTAAATAGTCAGACTTTTAATTCTTTCTATTACAAACTTGCTTGATAAATCTTCTCTGAATCCTCTTTATTTAATTTCTTAAAATTACCAAATTCCTCGCGAACTTGAACTGTTTTACCAGCCATGGTTTCAATTGTGCTTGCGTCAATATCATAATCGGCAAGTTTATTAGGTGCACCGATGCTATCCCAGAATGCGCGAAGCTTAGTAATTCCTTCTTCTGCAATTTCACGGTCCGATTTTCCACTAGGGTCAACATCAAACACGCGTTCAGCAAGTTGTTTAAAGCGAGCAACATTTTCATCTAGCACATGGTTCATCCAGTTTGGGAATAGTATCGCAAGTCCGCCACCGTGCGGGATATCATGAACAGCTGATACGGCATGCTCTAAGTTATGCGTTGCCCAGTCGCCTTGATAACCCATGTTCAACATATCATTGAGTGCTAGTGTTCCACTTAGCATAATTGTTTCACGGTATTCATAGTTATCAGGCTCATCCAGTAGTTTTGGAGCTGTTTCAATTACTGTCTTTAAAATCCCTTCACAGAACCGGTCCTGGATTGGTGTGTTTGTTGTATGATGGAAATAGTGTTCCAATACATGTGACATGATATCCACCATGCCATATACAGTTTGTTCACGTGGTAAAGACATTGTATGAACTGGATCTAAAATGGAAAACTTAGGGCTCGTATGTGGTGATCCCCAGCCATGTTTCTCATTCAATTCCCAGTTTGTAATTACAGAGCCACGATTCATTTCTGAACCAGTAGCAGCAATTGTCAACACTGTACCAAACGGAAGTGCAGCTGTTGCCTGTTCTTTTTTAGTAACAATATCCCAAATATCAGCATCTGACTTAGCACCAGCAGCAATTGCTTTCGTGCAATCGATTGTACTGCCTCCACCAACAGCAAGAATGAATTCAATTCCTTCTTTTTTACAAATCTCAATTCCCTTGCGAGCAGTTGTAACGCGAGGATTTGGTTCAACACCAGACAACTCGTGAACTTCTGCACCAATTTCATTTAATTTGTTCATTACATTATCATAAATACCATTTCGTTTAATGCTTCCTCCGCCATATACGAGTAATACTTTTTTACCGTATGTTGGAACTTCATCGGTTAGAGCATCTAACTGCCCTTTACCAAAAATTAACTTTGTTGGATTTTGATACGTGAAATTATTCATTAATAGCTTCCACCTTCGTATATACTACAGCGTCCATTTCAACCAATACATCCTTAGGCAAACGACTAACTTCCACTGTCGCCCGGGCTGGATATGGGATTTCTAAATAGGAACCATATATATCATTGACTGTACTGAAGTTGTTCATGTCATTTAGATAGATCGTAAACTTTGCTACGCGAGTGAAATTAGTATCCGCTTCGCTCAATATTGATTTTAAATTTTCCATTACCTGTTTTGTTTGCGCTTCAATTCCCTCTACGACTTCACTTGTATCCGGGTCAATTCCAATCTGTCCCGAGACGTATAGGTAATCCCCGGCTTGAACAGCCTGTGAGTATGGACCGATTGCATCTGGTGCATTCCTAGTATGTACTTTTTTAATCATTGTTAAAATCCTCCCTATTTCTTTCTTATAATTACCCATTATAATCCTTCGTTATTTAAAATCGAAGTAACACGACTTGAAAATTTTTAATCAGGTATTTCGTCCACCATCGCCATTACGTCCTGCAGATAGTGAATATCTCCATAGCATGCTTGCAATTCCCTGGCACCTTCACGCATACAGCTGTACATCGATTTATTCGCTGCACTTCCATACATTTTTTGTGAAAAGTTGATTGCTACCTCCTGCGTATACTTTCCCTTATTTTCCAAAGCGTATTCAATAAAACCTCTTCCGAAATTATAGGATTGAATAGCTAGTTCAAGATCGCCATTTGCTTGTTTCAATGTTTCGGAAAAATAATAGACACCTTGTTTAATAGAACGCTCTGGGTCGTCAATACAGTTTCTTTCGCCGCACAAGCTTTCTGAGGATTGCATCGGGTCATTACCTCGACCAGCTGATTCCTGCATCATCATTGCGAGCAGGATATCCACATGTTCTTCCACACCATATTGTTCGGCATACTTTTCCACAAGTGGTCGGTATTGCTTCACTTCTTCAGTAAGCAAACTTTTATCCACCTTGATTTCTTTCTGATTTAATAGCGATATCATCAGTAACAACCCAATAATTAATCCGGATACACCAACCGTATTGCGGAATGCTAGTTTTGTTTTTCGATTCATCATATTACCCCTCAGTTTTTACTAGTTTAATCAACAATCCCACGATGCTACCAAATAATGCATGCCCAGTGAGCCAATAGAAAAAGGCAGTTACATCCCCAAATTCAGGCGTCCTATTTGATAATGTGGTAGTACCCCATAATAACACACCAATTACTATATTCATTAAAATATAGATCAGCAGATTTTGCCGGAGATTGAGTTTTTTTATACTATAATACAGTACAATTACGAGGATAATAGATACACATACATGCAACGTGAATTCTGCAATTTCAGTTGTTAGCCAGGATCCCAGGAGGGGCATGTAATCGATGTTAAGTAAAAGTACATATACCTTTTCTCCACTAATAATCTGGATCCATTTTAAAAAGTAACCTAAGGCGACACCAGCTAAACTACCAATACCGATTAACGTCAATAATCTCTTCAAAAAGTGACCCCCTTATGACCATCCACAACCGATCGACTTTCCTAGCGTACTCGAGCTAAATATTAAGTTACCGAACTCCACAAAGTTATCCCCAATCATCATTCGAATTCAGAGTATATAATACCGTATTTCGTATTAGAATTTATGTTCTATACAAAATATTGAGGTTATCCTCAGGTTTATCCACAGGATGTGTATAACTTAGACAACCTGTCCACATATTATATTCCTTCTTTTAGTACAATCCAAACTAAATAATTTTTTCGTTTTTTAAATAATATAAATTATATGATAATATATAGGTAATCTAATAAAAAGGGGATGGTATTAATGATGCAAGTGCCGTTAACAGTTGGATCAATGCTTGAACATGCTGAGAAATTTTTTGCAAAAAAACAGGTCATTTCTCAAACACATGATCAACTCCACCGCTTGACCTACAAGGAAATAGGGGAACGGACGAGACGTTTAATGGGCGTGCTAAAAGGACTTGGCATTAACCACGGAGATCGAGTAGGTACACTAGCCTGGAATCACCACCGGCACCTGGAGATCTATTTTGCAGCACCGGGGATTGGTTCCGTACTTCACACCATCAACATACGTCTGTCACCCGAACATATTATTTATATCATCAATCATGCAGAAGACAAGATACTGTTTATTGACGAAGATATCCTACCACTAATTGAAAAAGTCGCTGACCAGTTGAAGACTGTCGAAGCTTTTGTAGTTATGACAGATAAATCGGAACTTCCTACATCATCGCTACAACCATTATACTCATACGAAGAACTTCTTAGATCTGGTAATCCTGCTACTGAATTTATTAAAGATATTGATGAAAACGACCCTGCTGGAATGTGCTATACATCTGCCACAACCGGTAAACCTAAGGGCGTGGTTTATTCACATCGCGGTATCGTTCTGCATAGCTTCGCACTTGGACTTACTGATTCCGCCGGTTTATCTGAATCTGATATATCAATGCCGGTTGTTCCACAATTTCATGTAAATGCCTGGGGGATCCCTTTTGCTTCTACATGGCTTGGCACTACACAGGTTCTGCCCGGCCCACGATTCACCCCTAAGCGACTTGCTGAATTTATTGAGCGTGAAAAAGTTACGATTACTGCTGGGGTGCCAACTATTTGGCTTGGACTACTTCGTGAGCTGGAACAGGGTGATTATGATACATCCAGTCTAAGGGCAATCCTATGCGGTGGATCAGCAGCTCCTAGAGGATTAATTAAAACATTTGAGTCTAAATATAACATCCCATTTATCCACGCTTATGGAGCAACTGAAACGACACCAATTGTAACCGTTTCCAGATTAAAAAGTTACCAACAATCCTTAGGTGAAGAAGAAAAATTAGACCAGCGCTCTAAACAAGGGTTACTTGTACCTGGTCTTGAAATGAAAATAATGGGTAGTGATGGTGAAGTGAAATGGGACGGCTTGGAAATGGGTGAACTGTTGGTTCGTGGGCCATGGATTGCAAGTGAGTATTATAACGATGATCGAACTGCAAATGCCTTTCAAGACGGCTGGTTCCACACTGGTGACGTTGTAACAGTAGATGAGGAAGGTGTTATTAAAATTGTAGACCGTACAAAGGATTTAATAAAAAGTGGTGGGGAATGGATTTCGTCTGTTGACCTTGAAAATGCTTTGATGGCACATGACGCGGTATTTGAAGCAAGTGTCGTTGCTATTCCTGATCCAGAATGGCAGGAACGTCCAGTGGCGTGCGTTGTCCTGAATGAAGGGTTTTCAGATAAGGTTAGTAAAGATGAATTACAGAACTTCTTGAAACCACAATTTGCGAAATGGTGGCTTCCAGATGATATTTTATTTTTCGATGAGATTCCGAAAACCTCAGTGGGCAAATTTTTAAAGCGTGAGTTACGTGAACAGGTTAAGGCACATTATAAGATGAGCTAACTATACGTTACAGCCCACATAAACCTCTGTATTGTTATTTGAAAACACTCTTGTAAACCGCTTCCCTTAAACTGGGAAGTGGTTTTATTTTTCGAAATTTATTTCTGCAGTGTCCTTACCAATTAATGAAGTTAAAATATCCTTGACCGATTCTTCTCTAACTATTGCCCCAACACCTTGACCTGCCCATAGCGATTGGAAATCTGCAACAGCAAACTCTTTACCTGCCGCGCGAATGTCCTTCGTCAGTTCATTTTGAATCGGAAATGGTAAGAAGTCACAGTCACTTGCTTCTACCTCTTTAATAAAGCGATTAAAAACGGCTCGGGCTGGCCTCCCCGAAAAAGCTCTTGTAATAACTGTATCGACACTGGATGATTTGATTAAAGCACGACGATAGGCACTGTTCGTTCCAGCTTCTTTTGCAACTAAGAACCTGGTTCCCAGCTGGACACCCGCTACTCCCATAGATAAAAGTGCATCAATTTGCCTTTTATTGGAAATACCACCTGCAGCAATTATTGGCACATTACAATTTTCCAAAAATTCCTCAACCATGGAAAGTAGTCCAATGTTACATCCATTTGGATATTTTTTAACATCGAATGTCCCACGATGACCACCCGCCTCATAACCTTGAGCCACAATCATGTCGAATCCCGCATCAATAAGCTGATTCGCCTCTTCTAGGTTGGTTGCCATACCAATTAACGTAACGTTGTTTTCTTTAAGACGCTGAATCAAAACGGACGACAGGACGCCAAATGCCGTGCTTACAACTGGAACATTTTCTTCAATGACAACATATACCTTCTCCTGTAAATAATCATATACTTTAACAGAATCCTTGCCTTGATCAATATCGAGTTCGCTACGGTATTTGTTAAGAAAGTTTTGTACCTGACCTATTTCACTCGAAAACTCTTCCAAGTTTATGGCAAAAAGATTTACCGCAAAAGGCCTGCTAGTAAGTTGCTTAATCTTCATAATTTCATCTTTTAAAGATGCAGCACTCATGTAACCAGCGCCAACAGTACCGAGTCCACCAGCTTCTGACACCGTTGCCACAAGTTCAGGCGTTGTAATCCCACCAGCCATCCCTGCCTGAACAATTGGTATTTCTAAATTGATTGGCTTTAAATGTGTACCCATGTGCTTTCCCCCTCAAATTTACAAATCTTTACATAAACATACCACAAAAACAGTCTTTTTTACGCGTATACTTTGTTAAATTCCAAATTATTGGTTTAAAGCCATATCTTTTTAAGGATATTTATAATAGATTGTTGTTTTTAGACACAAAATGTATAAACTGCTGGATTTACTTTCTTCCATCCTTTACAAAATCGGTGCTAAGCGAGCAATGCGGAAAAACAATCGCTAACTTTCCTTACTCCCAAGAAACAATTTTAGGTTATTGGACATATAGATGTACCTTTTGTCAACTTTCCTAACTTTCCTTCTTGACAATATTAAGAAAATTCCATACTATAGTAGGGATAAAACACAATCCAGAGTTGAATATTTAAATAATTCGGACTTATCTAAACGTAAAACTAGTACATTCAAAATTTAATATGGAGGTGGGTATAGTTATGAATTTCCAACTAATGAAATCTACCGTTTATGAATTAATTCATGATGAAATTGACCACTTTTCAATCTATATCCAAACTGATGACGGTGATATTGCAATCAATGCCTATGAACCAAAAAGAGCTGCCAGCACAATCAAGCTCCCAATTCTTATTGAAGCATATCGCCAAATAGATGCTAATGCGCTTCAACCGGATTCTCTGGTTTATATAGAAAATGATATGAAAACAGGTGGTTCAGGTGTAATCAGCTACCTTACCAATTCAAATGTATTCAGCTATAAGAATCTATTAGAGCTTATGATAATAGTTTCAGATAACACAGCTTCAAATATTATACTCAATAAAATTGGAATGGAAAATGTGAATGACTTTGTTTCATCTGTTGGATGCACCCATACACGTATAGGCAGGAAATTTATGGATTATAAAGATCCTTTGCATGACAACTACACAAGCGCACGGGACATGGTTGAGTTTCTGAGACTTATTGAAAACGATAACGACATACTTACTGATACCAGTAAAAAAGAAATTAAAAAAATATTGCTTGACCAACAAACTAACCATAAAATACCACGTTATGCTGAACAAAGTGATAGTGAAAAGTTATTAATCTATCATAAAACTGGTGAATTGCCGGGAATTGAGCACGATGTAGCACTATTAACCTATCAGGATAAAAAGGTTTATATGTCTCTTCTATCAGAAGGTTGGTCAAATAATGGTACAGGGAATGATTACCTAGCAGCTATCGGTAAAACAGTACTTACTTATATAAAAAGTTGATAGCGCTTCAATAAAAAATATGGAGGGGTAAAAATGAAGATTAAAATTGCAGCATTTGGAAGAGAAGAATTAGTTCAACGCATGAACGATTATGTTGATAATCAAGAAGATATTGAAATAATCCCTTTCATCTATACAAAGCCAGTGGAAAATATCGAATTAATTGAGAAAGCTTTTATGTGTGATGTCTATTTATTTGGTGGAGCAGTACCATATTTATTTGCCAAGGAAAAGATTGATAAGAAGCGTTTACCTGCAGTGCAAGTGGATTTTGATGAATATATGATACTAACATCCTTCTATCGTCTTAAAAATTATCATAACCAACCACTTAACCGCATTTCAATTGATGTTTTAGAGAATGTTTATGTTGATGAGGTTGTCGAGGAACTAAAAATGAATAGTGAGGAAATTTATACGTACAGTTACGGCGATGAGCCTATTTTAGATATCGGTAAAATATATCATCACCATAAAACACTGTACGAAGAAGGAAAAATTGACTATGTATTAACTTCAATAGAAGAGGTGGAACAAAAACTTATAAGTGATGGAATTCCAACTAGCTGTATGGTCATACCGAAATTAAATCTTGAACGAGCAATTGAAAAAGCAAGATCAACAGCCATTGTGAATAAGAGCAAAAGCACACAAATTGTTTCTGGGTTTGTCCAAGTTAAAGGTTTTGATAAAATTTCTTCCAAGAAAGGAGAACTTTTGGCTCAGGAAATGCTGCTTAAACTTCGTCAAATTCTGTTGAGGTTTGGCCAGCAAACCAATGCATCTGTGTTAACAAATGGAGAAAACCAATTTTCTATTTTTGGTACTAGAGGGGTCTTAGACCATATCTCAAGCCATTATCGTGATTTTCCTTTATTACAGGAGATTGCACGTACATTAGGTGTACCTGTGGATATCGGGTTCGGTCTAGGCTTAAATGCAAAACAGGCTGAGGATAATGCAAAGCTTGCGCTTGAAACTTGCAGCCAATCCGAGGAGAGCAGTTGCTACATTGTAAATGAAAGAAAAGAAACGATTGGCCCTCTGGGTGTGGCAAAGCATGTGGATACGTCTCAGCTATACCATGCACTAATACACCGTGCCAGACTAAATAATGAGTTGTCCTATAACTTTATTGATTTTATAAACCTGCGGAACAACGAGCCATTTTCAGCAAATGATATATCAAACTATTACCAAGTTACAAAACGTAGCGCAGAACGCACCATTCATAAACTGTTGGCTGGGGAAGTAATTAGGGTAGCCGGAGAAGAAAAACCATATGTTAAGGGTCGTCCACGTAAATTGTTTGAATTAACATTGTAGTTAGTTTTAGTGGGGTTGCTCGAGTTTGGGAGCGGGTCGCTCGAGTTTGGGAGCGTGTCGCTTAGAGTTGGAAGATTTATTCCAGCTCTATTTTTTTTATGTATAAAAATACCTCCCTATTCAGGAGGCGTGAGTTGATATTATTCTTTGCTTTTGAATAGATACTCCATAATTTGTTCAAATACAGCTATATCATCAGTGATTAGAAAGACCGGTAAAAGCATAATAGAAAGTAATACGGTAAGATTAGCAACAAAAAACTTGGTGAGTCCACCAGTAACTTTTTTCATTTGTCACACCCCTTTCACTTTACATTCTCAGTATACTTAACTTATAAACATTGTTGCCATGCGGCATTCAAATTAATAAGTCACCTATTCTTTTGTTGAAAATAACCTAGAAAATAAATTGTATATTAATTTTATCAGATAAATCAAAAAAATATACAGTTTATTTTCAATAGTTGAAATCTACTTACCATCAATAATAATACGTGTAATACCTTTTCGCATCTAAAAAACCACGTGCAGTGAAATGCACATGTTTTTTTAGATATTTAGTAATTCACGTATATCGCCTTCACTAAGGCTGGACAGCATCTGTTCTCCGGGCTGAATTACCTGATCAATTAACTCCCGTTTCTTTTGTTGCAACGCGAAAATCTTATCCTCTATTGTTCCTTTGGTTACCATTCGAATCACCTGGACAACGTTCTTCTGTCCAAATCGATGAGCACGCCCAGTTGCCTGGTCTTCAACAGCCGGATTCCACCATAAGTCATATAGGATAACTGTGTCTGCTCCTGTTAGATTCAAACCAGTTCCACCAGCTTTTAGTGAAATAAGGAACACACTTTTTTCTCCATTATTAAATCGTTCACTCATTTGCACACGTTCCTGTGAAGGTGTTTGACCGTGTAAATAGAAATAGTCAATTCCATCTGCTTCAAGCTTTTTCCTGATGATGTCATGCATGCTTGTAAACTGAGAAAAGATCAACATGCGCTTTTTGTTTTCCACCGCATTGTTCACCGTTTCCATTAATTGTTCTAACTTTCCTGACTTTCCTTCATAGTTTTCAATAAATAATGAAGGGTGACAGCAAATTTGTCTGAGCCTTGTAAGTCCAGCCAAAATTTTCATACGGTTTTTGTTAAATTCCTGATTCCCGAGAGATTGAGCCGTTTCCTGCTGCAGTTCTCGTAGGTACCCTACATACAGCTCTTTTTGCTGCTTGGTTAATTCAGAAACATGTACAGATTCAATTTTATCCGGTAGCTCTTTTAGTACGTCTTTCTTAAGTCTTCGCAAAATAAATGGTTTTGTGAGCATAGCAATTTTTTCATGCGATAGCTGTTTAAATTTACGTTGACTTGGCATCAATCCCGGCAAAATGACCTGGAAAATTGCCCATAGCTCATCAATTGAGTTTTCAATTGGTGTACCACTTAATGCAAATCGGTGTCCAGCTTTGATCTCTCTGATGGCTCGTGACGTTTTGGTTGCATAGTTCTTAATATATTGTGCCTCATCCAGGATCATTGTATGGAATGTTATGTCCTGATAAAGTTCAATATCCTGACGTAGTGTTGCATAAGACGTTATCCAAACATCATCGCCTATTTTTGGGTCTATCAATTCCATTCGCTCTGTCGGACTCCCGGCAATAACACTGACATTTAGATCTGGAGCGAACTTTTCACACTCACTTTTCCAGTTATATAAAACAGATGAAGGAGCCACAATCAAGTGTGGTTGATCCTGTTTTAAAGAAAGCAAGTAGGCAATACTTTGAATAGTCTTCCCAAGTCCCATATCATCAGCTAGAATGCCGCCTAAGCGATAGCTGCTTAACGATTTAAACCATTGAAATCCAGTTTCTTGATAGTTACGCAATGATGCATTTAGGTTCTCTGGCAACTCGTAAACCTGTTCTTCTGGTGATTTTAAATGATGCAACAGCTTTCGAAACGTTGGATCATAATTTTTATTTTTTTCAATTAGACCATCAACCTGGGCACCTCTGTATGCAGGTAAATGAACACTTCCATCCTGAATATCATCCTTCTTCAAATCAAGTTCCGCCATGAGCTCCTGAATAGATGTGAATTCATCACCTTCAAGAGATAACAGTGCACCATCATCCATGCGGTAATAGCGCTTCTTCTCTAAAACCGCGCCTAATATCTGGTTAATTTCATTATCGTTTATACCATCAATACTAAAACCAATCTCAAGCAAATTGTTTGATGACTCAAGTCGCACGTGGGTACTGGGAACTGGCTCGTTCTCAATGAAAAATTTACGTATTTCTGATGTTAGAAATAGTTCTACAGACTTCTCAAACATTGGTAGAACATCATAGAGGAATTCGTACATGACGTCTTCATTTGCATCTATATATAATTCTTTCCCATTAAAATGAAAATTAGCATGCTCAATTAACTGCATGATTTGTTGTTCTTTCTCCATATCACGAATGATCAGGACATCTTCTTCCTTCCGTCCATTAAAGGGATCTACTTGATATTGCCCATAATGATATTCAAGTTTACCCGTTATCCAATCAGCTTTTAAATCAATATAAAGTTTTGCTTTTAATGGCTTCTGAATAATTTCTGATGCAACATTTTCAGCAATTTGTACATCCCCTACTTTTTTAAGTGAAGGAATAACTTCCGACAGAAAAACATCTGCCTGTTTGTCAGGGATAGGAAGATTCTCTGTATTGGCAGAAAGATTGCTGACCTGTTCCAACAATGGTACCTGTTCTTTTTTTGGAAAGTAAAAAATACTGTTATCAAATAACAACTCGTATTTTGAAAAATAAACGACATCCTGGTTACCCTTTATAGCAAGCGTGAGTTCCTTTTGATCGTTTTTTTCAAGTTTAAATTCAAAAGGTAGAGCATCTTCAACAATCTCAATATCCTTAAACACATTTTTTTCATTATCGACAACAAAGTCACGGGTTATCAGCTTTTTCAGCAAGGGTTTTGCAAGTAATGGAGAAATTGAAATCGAGCGCCCTTCTGAGATGTGTGTTTGATAGCGGTATAACGAATGCCCATTATAAAGCCGTTCGTTTTGCACGATAGACATAATAAGTTCAAATATTTCCAGATCCTCAGCTGAAAAAAAGTGCTGCTCCGGATTATACGTGAATGTCTTTGTAAAAAAGTGCTCCCGCTCCTGAAAGACATCCTGCAAGAATGCATGTATGTCCTTTACAACAAGCCGTCGTTTTTCCCCAACCTTCATTTCAAGAAATAATGTATCGTTATATGTCCATTTACATATATATTCTACCTGGAGTTGCTGACGATTGATGCTTAGGCTGCTGGCACGTTTTTGTTGTTGAATATCTGTAATTGATTGTATAAAATCATTGGTTGTTTTAAACCTGTCGATATTACGGCCTACCCCCTGTTCCTTATGCCGTTTACCAATAGCAAACAGCACGGCAACTATATGTTTACATTGATTATACGTTCTAAACGCAGCACAGTCACAGTAAGCATCAGATAGCTCGTGTGGAATTCTTTTCGTGTTTACTTCCACAAAATAACTTTCACTCCCATACACTGTAGCAGTCCAAACATGAAAATTAATATCGTATAATAATTCGGTTACTCTTCCCTGATGAAAATATTCTAGACCTCGATCATACACTTGGGAAGGAAATAATCGTTGCATATGGAAAATATCATAGCTTTTCAAATCAGGTTAACCCTACCTTCTTGTTATCATTACCTTCATTGTATACAAGATAACGATCTTTTTAAACTAAATTGAGTCCCTTTCTGTAAAAAGGAACTCAACTTTTAAACTTAATCGTTACCAACTCGTTCAAAGCTTTCTTTAGTTGGTTGGTATGTCGAATTAATCACCCTACTTTTGTTCTTCCGTTTTCGTCCAGTTTTTCGAAATTTATAAATAACCCCAACTTTGGTCTGTTGCATCTCTTTTACACCTTGAATTATAAATTGCATTGCAAAAATGCTAAGCACAAAGGCTAATAATGGAAATAAAATTGTCCAATAATCCCCATTGCGTACACCGCCTTTACCAGAACCAATCAGGCCGGACCATTCAAAAGTAACTGAAGATGGTGGTGATTCAACCATTCCAAAACCCATCTGGGTTCCACCAAAGAAAAAGTTAAACACCCCTAAGTGCATAAAGATTAAGAGAACTTGAATAAACTGCTGTCCAATGTATATGGTAACTTAAAAGTGAACCACATTGTTAATTGAAAAATGAACCACTCTAATAGAAAATAAACCTAACAAGATTATTTGTTAGGGGGAAAATATGGAGTGATTGATTTGAAACTAAAACAAGATGTTATTAAATTATATATCAAAGGGTTAAGTGAAAGAAAAATAGAAAAGGAACTTCCAATCAGTAGAAATACAGTTAGAAAGTATTTAAAGGAGTTTAAAGAAAGCCAATCAAAAGATGTTAGGAATCTACCGATTCCAGAGTCAATTACGAGCCCACCAAAGTACAAGCATAGAGTTAGTCCGAAACGTGTTTTAACAACAGAAATACAAGAGAAAATCCAATATTTCATTGCTCAGAATGAATGGAAAAAGAATCATTACATGGGGAAACAACAGATGAAGATCATTGATATGCATGAGGCTTTACTTAAAGAAGGTCATACTGTTGGTTACACAACAATTAGAAATTTTGTGCGCGAAATATCAAAGAAAAATAAAGAAGTGTTTATTCGTAAACATCCAGAGCCTGGTGCAGAAATTGAATTTGACTGGGGAGAAGTTAAGTTAGAAATCAACGGAAAAATAAAGAGCTACTCATTAGCAGTCTTTACGTTACCTTTTAGCAACTATAGATTCGCAAGAGTCTATGAATCTGAAACACAAGTATGTGTGTTAGATGCTCATTCAAAGTTAATTCAGCATATAAAATTTGTTCCAAGATCTTTTACGTATGACAATATGAGGACTGTAGTAAAAACATTTATTGGTCATGAGAAGGTAATTCATGAACAGATGAATAATTTAGCACAATACTATTACTTTAAGATTCGCTTATGTAATGCACGCAAAGGTAATGAGAAAGGAAGTGTAGAGCGTAGTGTTGAATATGTGAGACGAAAAGCTTTTTCTTCGAACTTCATATTTAACAATATTGACGCAGCCAATGAGCACTTGATAACTAAACTTGTTGACTTGAATGCACGACCACATCATGAACACAAAATCTCAAAATTTAAGCTATTAGAAAAGGAAAGAGAAACAAATGGAATCAATATGATTCAACCGTTTGATGCCGCTGATCTTGTTGAGTGTCGAATAGATAAGTACAGCACAGTAGTAATTAATCAAAATCATTATTCTGTCCCTGAAGGACATGTAGGAGAATATTGTCGTGTGAAAGTTGGAGCTGAAGAGATACGTTGCTTTATTAATAATAAATTTCTATGTTGGCACAAACGTAATTGGGGACTCCATCAATGGGAAATGGATATAGAACATTATTTAGAAACATTTAAAAAGAAAAAAGGCGCCTTGAGTCAAAGTGAATGTTTGAATCAGGCACCAAAAGCAATAAAAAATATTTACTACACTTATTATATCGGAAATGAAAAAGATTTTCTAGCATTACTCGAGTATGTAAAAGAAAAAGGTAACTTATCAGATGTGTTAAAAGCTATCAATAAACTTGAAGAACTGCGTTCTTCTGATATGTCGACAGAACGTATTAAATTCATTTGTGAACAGGACTACAACGTGGATAACATAAATGATTCATCAATGAAAAATGATATTGAAAAGCAATCTGAAGAGAACCTCAAAGCATATGAAACTATTTTTTATAGTGAAGGAGTAATGTGAGATGGACAAAAAAGAAACGTTAATTGAATTATGTAAGGAGTTAAGATTACCAAGCATCAGAAGGCTGATTAAGTCTTCTGATACATTTAAGAATGAAAAAGAAGCTTATGATATTTTATACCAGGTGTTGACGCAGGAGAAAGCTGATCGATCTGTACGTGCAAAACAAAATCGTATACGTGCAGCGAATTTCCCGCAAAAGAAACTATTAGATGAACTCGTCATCGAAGCATTACCTGAGCAAGCAAGAGCAAAGCTAAATGAACTAAAGTCATTAGCATTTATAGAAAAAGGTCAAAACGTCATTTTAACTGGACCGCCAGGTACCGGGAAATCGCATATGGCCGTTGGATTAGGAATGGAGGCTTGTTTAGCAGGTTATCGTGTGTTTTTCGCTACGGTACCTTCGTTTATAAATCAGTTAAAGGAACATCGTTCAGAACGAACGTTGCGTAGCTTTGAATTGAAATTTGAAAAGTATGACCTCGTAATTCTCGACGAATTAGGCTATATTTCATTTGATAAAGAGGGTGCAGAATTAATGTTCTCGCATTTATCCTTAAGAGCTGGAAGGAAATCAACGATAATAACGAGTAATTTGTCTTTTATCAATTGGCAAGATATATTTCATGACTCAGTCTTGACCGCAGCTTTAACGGATCGCTTGACGCATAGATCTTACGTTTTAAATATGAATGGTAATTCTTATCGAATGCGAGAAACAGAAGAATGGTTGAAAGTAGAAAGTGAACAAGTGGTGCAAAATTAAATTAACAAATGGTTCACTTTTCAATTGACAAATACAGTCCAAAAAGAATGGTCATTCGAGCACCTATGTGTGGGAGAACATGACGTACCAATATATGAATTTTACCTCCACCTAGAACTCTGGCACTTCTGACAACTCCCACAGCTAAAGCAGTGGGGTTCTAGGGTACCTGCAAGCTTCTCAATGGTGCCCTTATCTTTCCTTTTAGAAAGAGTTTCCACCAAAGCACTGGCGTGCTTTCCCCTAAAACATTAACGGACGTATTGCGGTTA
>NZ_JBMERP010000052.1:0-23983 GCF_049310925.1 Virgibacillus sp. DJP39
CTACATAATTCAATAACACGCTGTAAAGAAAATAACCATGACCTTGCTGTAATGTTTTTGGACTTAGATCGATTCAAGAATGTAAATGATTTAAAAGGACACCTCGCAGGAGACGATTTACTCAAACAAGTTGGCGAGAGATTGGTTAAAAGTGTCCGTGATGTTGATCTGGTTGCTCGCCAGGGTGGGGACGAATTTATCCTACTGCTAGAAGACATTCAACCATCACAAGTCAAGAAAGTGGCAGAAGGAATTCTGGAACAGTTTTCACAACCTTTTACATTAACTACAGGGGATGACTTCTTCATTTCTCCAAGTATCGGCATTAGTTTACTGTCACAGGATAAGCACAATAGTGAAACACTTTTTGAAAATGCGGATACAGCGATGTACGAATCTAAGAGACGAGGAAAGAACACCTATCAGTTTTTCGCTCCATCAGATAACAACCTAGATAGAAAGATTAAATTGGAACAGGGCCTAAAACAGGCTCTACAGAACAACGAATTTGAACTTTATTATCAACCCAAAGTAGAAATTAAGAATAGAAACATCTATGGAGTAGAAGCACTAATACGTTGGAAACACCCAGAACTAGGTTCCATTTCTCCAAATGAATTTATTCCGATAGCTGAAGACGTAGGGATGATTCTCCCCTTAGGAAAATGGGTCTTACAAGAGGCATGTAACCAAAATAAAGCATGGCAAGATACTGGGATATACATTAAAATGTCTGTAAATGTATCAATCATACAGTTTGAAGATATTCATTTCATGGGAACAATACGTGAACTTCTGCGTGAAAGTCAACTGTCACCAGAGTATCTAAGCATAGAAATAACAGAAAGCATTATGCAAAACATCGTGCAATCTTCTACTACTATTCAGGAACTACAAAATATAGGGATTAGAATAGCGATTGATGATTTCGGTACTGGGTATTCTTCATTAAGTGTTATAAATAATTTATCCATAGATACATTAAAAATTGATAAATCATTTGTGAATGATATTCTATATAACTCAAATGCAGCAACTCTGGTAAAAACAATAATTGAAATGGGAAAAAACCTGGATTTAGATCTAGTAGCTGAAGGAATTGAAAATGAACAACAAGCTACCTTTTTAATTGAAAATGGCTGCTCATTAGGACAAGGTTATCTCTACAGCCGCCCACTACCGGCAGATAAAGTAGAAAGCTTGTTGAGAAATCAACTCATACAAGTATAAAAAAGGTGCCTGGCACTTAAAGGGGATAAATATATATGGAATATAGAGGTTCAAGCGTATACGACCAGGAGGATTTCTTTTCAAATTATATGAAGAGAAGGGGGAGGAAAGATAGTCCCAACAATGCTATTGAGAATCCTATAATATTTGAACTCATCGGTAACTTTCGAAATAAAAGTATTTTAGACTTAGGTTGTGGTGATGCCTTATTTGGAAAGGAATTACTAGACCAAGGTGCTGGGTTTTACTCAGGAATAGAGGGTTCAACTAAAATGGTTGCTTCTGCAAATCAAAATTTAACTAAAGATAACAGCACCATTCATCACGAGACAATGGAATCATACGGTTTCCCAACCGATAAGTTTGATATTGTTACTTCTCGCTTTGCAATACACTATGTCTTAGATATTAACTTACTGTTTCAAAATGTGTATAAAACCTTAAAAGAGAACGGTAGGTTTGTGTTTAGTGTCCAACACCCACTCACAACTTCATCCTTTTTAAGTAAACAAAATGGGGAAAGGCGTGAGAACTGGTTAGTTGATGATTATTTTATCGAAGGAGAAAGAAAAGAACCTTGGATTGAAAAAACCGTAGTCAAATACCATCGTACAATTGAACATTACTTTAAAGCCCTTACTAAATCTGGCTTTTCAGTAGTTGATTTACGTGAAGGGACACCTGAGCGTAAACATTTTAGCAATAATGAAGAGTTTTCAAGAAGACAAAGAATCCCAGTCGTATTGGCTTTTTCTTGTAGGAAGTGAGCAGCTGAGAAGTAGAGAGCTTAATGAAAACTCATAAAAGTGTAAATTAGGTGCCTGGCACTTTTTCGTTATTTGTTTTTAAACAAGTGCTGACACCTGTAATTCTTGGATGATGGGCAACTATGTTTTGATCAAAATTATTACTGTCACTATACTGAGTTACTTAGATTGTAAATTAGTGAAAGGCATTCATTTTATAATTGTCCTTAGTTCCTGAACAAAAGAAATACAGCAGTATAACCTGCTGTACAGATACTAAAAACCATTAATTTTTCGTTCTAAACTATATGGAATAGTTTCCCCATCAGTTGTTGCTTTGTAAGCAACTTCCTTTTGCATATAATCATTAATATCTTTACTTCCCATGTGGTTAAACTTTTCTACGACTGCTTGAAGAACGGCTATTTCCTCTATACTAAATTTAGATAAGTCTACATTCCCTTTAGGTAAGACTTTATAGGCAATACATTCATCGAAATATTCTTCAATGATTTCTATTGATGTTTGAGAGTATTTCAAGATTTCTTCATGTGCTTTCGGGGTAGCTCCTAGATGCAGGCGTTTATAAACCAGACCAGACATTCCTCTTCCATACTTCTTACAGAATAAAGAATCAGCATACCAAAGAAGTTTCATTAATTTTACTTTATATAAACTTGAAATATGCTGGGAAAAAAATGCAATCATATTTTCTGCTTTTTCTATATCTAATGTCTTATACCCATTTTCCTGAGATTCTTCTTTATAATCAATATATAATGTTTCAATAATTTCTTTATAAAAATACTTCACAGATGTAGTTTCAACAAAATCTGAAACAGTTTCCCTGATTTCTTCATATCTTTCTTGATCAAATTTGTCTTTATTCCTTTCTAATTCATCTAAAGCTGATTTGGGATTATCTCTAACAAATCTCATTTTTTGATCATACGTCTCATCCTGAATGGATTTTTTTTCATACCTCTGAATGGTTATGTCTCCCCACCCTAGCATATTAGCGAACTCCTTTTGATTTACTTCATATAAGGAGCGTGTTTCTTTAATTTCGTGTGAAGTAAGAAGTTCATTAAGAGATCTATAACTATCTTTCGCAGCTAATAAATTCTTATTTACGATTTCTTTAGGGGCAAATTTGTCATCTTCTTTTGGACAGTAGTAATAAATTTCTTCATATTCGACAGGCATACTATTAACCAGCGCTTTCGTACTATCTTTTATAACAGTAATTTCATGTGCTTCGTCACAAAACGGGCAATTATAATTTACTTTTTTCATAATCTCAGCCATTTTTTATCATCCTTTTATCCCTTATATTTAATGTTTTTCCCCACATAAAGACTTAAATATGAACGACAACCCGCCTGTTACTCAATTGTAGGGCTTATTAGTAATTGGCCACCTCGGAAAATGAAATGACATACAAAATATCTTCAATTTTTCTTCATTACGTATCTTAAACTTTATATAGACACTTTTGCCTTTTATAGTTTTTTCAAAAAACCAAAATGGTGGGCTACTCGGTCTCTTAATGTCAAAAGCCGTTTTACAATAATCACTAGCTTTTAATGTTACTAGCTCGTTAGCTACATCTTCCGCATCAAACTCAAAACTTAGAAGCGTATTCTGGGTTGTAAAGGGATCGAGAGCATCTTCGTCCTTTCTAGTGGTTTGAAGATCAAGCACATAGTCATCTGCAGATAAAATTCTCCTGACTTTACAAATGAAATTATTAACGGAATCTATGTCTTCAATCCAATCCTCTTGCACCTATACACTTCCTTTACTAATTACTATATATAGTATACAACCAATTGGTAAATTAGACAACAAAAACAATCAATTGATTACTTTAGATATAAAGGATCATGTAAATTAGTTAAAAAAGTGCCTGAAAGCCGTCCCTTACCTCCACATATTTAACTAGAAAAAATATAGTGATAGAATAGTAATAACATACATTAAAAAGGAGTTAGAAAAAATGCTGAACCAATCGTTACTATCCCACATCAAGAATAGTTGGATTCTTCTGAGATCAATAGCAGTGGTTTCTTCAAGTGTTACGACTATTGTTTCCACCGTTTTACCCATATTCCTGTATTATTCAGTTGCAGCTAACCACCTGTTCTTTACATTTTTGTTACTATTGTTCGGAGCCTTCCTGATTCATGGAGTACTTACGCATACATTAAATGACTTCGTTGACCATCAATCCGGGACCGATCAGAACAGCCCGGCAATTTTGTCTGGTGGAAGTCGCGTCATTCAAACCGGCGTCATTTCAGCTTCGAATCTATGGTTGTTCGGGAAGTGGCTTATATTCTTCCTTGGCTTGATTACCATCGCATTAATCCTATTTGGTTATTATAAAATCGCGCTATTGCTGGCGATCGGTTTATGGGGTGCAATTTCTTACTCGCTTCCTCCACTCAGGTTTAGTTACCGTCCCTTTGTAGGAGAATGGTTTTCTACTTTCCCATCTGTATTAGTTCTTGGACTGGCAGGTGCATGGCTGGCACTCGATTCAATCCCTGAATGGGCGCTGCAAAATGCAGTTATCAATGCTTTATTTTGTATAGCTTGGGTTATGGTTCACCATATACCAGATCGTGATGCTGATCGAAAAGCTACTCCTGTGAAAAAAACAAGTGTTGTCTGGGCTCATGAAAAGTTTGGCGCAGCATTCAGTCGTCTGCCTGCTCTACTCTATTTTGGCCTGACTGGATTATGTGCGTTGTGGCTGGGGTTCGATCGGATCTGGGCAATGGTTGGAATGTTAGCAATGGTGGGTATAGCTATATTTTTAGTCATAAAAATGCAAATAGAGGATGATCATCAAGTCTCCGCATACGAAAAAATCATCCTTATACTAGCGATGATCAATGGGGTTTGGTTGGGAGTATTTATATAAAAAAGGGCAGCTCCTAATAACGGGTTCGGTTCCGTTTACATTACACTGATAGTGCGAAGAAAAATTGATTAAAATATTTCATATTAACTTAATCGTGTTATAATATAAAAAAGAAATCGGAGTGACTTTAATGGAAGAAACTTTAAAATTAATTCTCAATGAATTAAAAGAACTTAAAGAAGGACAGCAAGAACTAAAGAAAGACGTTTCGAGTATTAAAGGTAATCTTATCAATGGTCTTGGACCATACTTTGAAAGCGTCGAGAAACATATTGGTGAAAAGACAGATGAACTTAAAGATACATTAGAAGACCAACAAAGGGTCATTGATACTTTAGCAGCTAGGTCTGTGAAGCACGAAAGTGAAATTAAAGATTTTAGACGCATACTGAAAAACCAATAAGGAGCAATTTTGCTTCTTATTTTTTTGTTCCAAATTTTAAGTTACATTTTAAAGTGTAATTCTACGTTCTTTGACAGGAAACGGAACCCGTTAAGCTCCTAACCCTACCTTTTCGTTTAATATGAACAGACTCTCCCTGTTTGTCTTCCCTAAGTTCTATTAACCTCATATTTTCAACCCAACTAAAACACCATCTACATGGAATGAATTCAATTATTTATGACACCTTTTCTTGTTGAGATACGATACATAATAAAGGAGTACTACTATTACTATCGTTTTTGACCTAGAAAAGGTGTCAAGTTTTGATGGGTCAACTATCTATTTATGTGACGACAAAAAACAAATTAAAATTTTACCAATAAAACGAGAAGCTAAACCGTCTACTATATGAATGGAGGCGCAAGATGAATGAACCCAGTTTGTACCCATCAGACAAATCAATTGATAACATAGCAGAATTCAGGCATTTATTCAGTGAACATAAAAAGGATGTGTTCGCGATGGCGCTATCTATACTTAGAGACTTTGAATTATCTGAAGATGTATTGCAGGAAGTGTATATCAAACTCTTCACGTATATGAAACATAATGAAATTACAAATGTTAAAGCATGGCTACTATCCGTATCCAGAAATACAGCATTAGACTTGTACCGAAAGAAAAAGCGTGAATTATTTTGAACGGGAGGAGTATCTGTCGGAAGACCCTATAGATAAAATGGTGTTGGCAAAATATCTGGAATTGCTTGATAGCGGGGAAAGGCAGATTGTCATCCTTAAGGATATCTCAGGAATGAAGCACAGAGAAATTGCCAAGATTGTTGAGATGCCTTTGGGAACAGTGCTTTGGAAGTATCGTGTAGCTTTAAATAAACTTAGAAAAGCTTTAGAATAAGGAGGAATTTTGATGGATAATGAAAAAATACGGAAGCATTTGGTCAATGCTATTGAAAAGAAAGTGCCTGATGTCAGAAATGAAATTGAGAGCAAGATACAGAAAGCGGAACAGCTTGAATCTAATGATGAATTTTATAAGCCTCGTTCTCTCGGCAATGTAAACAAGAAAAGAAGTCTCTACAAACGATTATCACTAGCTGCAGTAGCTTGCTTAATTTGTATTATGACAGTTACGTTCACCCCTGTTTTAGCATCCCTTGAAGGGTTATATGACAAAATATTTTCAAGCGAACATATTGATGATACTGGTGTACGAACTGCAATTCATAAGGGTCTTGGTCAACCAGTTGATCAAACATATTACGATGAAGAACATGATATAACTGTCCATTTTGAGAGCGTGATGACTGATGATAAGGAGACAAAACTTTTATTAACCTATCAAAGCGACTCCACAGATTTAAAGAACTACTATATCGACCTTTTCGAAGGCGTTAGTTCTATACAATTGGTCACTGAAAATGGCCAGAGGCGGACACTGGATAATGTAGGTTGGGGAAGTGAATATTACGACAGTGAAAAAAATAAAAAAGCAGAAGCATTATCCTTTGAGTCAATAAAAGAATATGAAGGACAAAAAATCCGGTTAGAAATTAAAAACTTAACAATATGGGGAAATGAAAGAGGTAGTGTAGAAACAACATGGCCACTTGAATTCAAGCTTGATGAATCCGCTACTTCGGACAGAGAAACAGTAAAAGTAAATAAAGAATTTACTTTCAAAAATGAAACATACACGATTAAGCAGGTAGAGTTTTCTGGACTAGAAACGCGAGTTGTGGTTTCCGGTTCTGATATCAAACCCCATATCGACGAAAATGGAAACAGGTACCATGTACTGAGCAAATTGGAACATCATTTCCTTAATGCTAGGAAAAACGATAAAAAATTCGGCTATATCGTTGATGAAGGTAAGTCTGGTGTTTTCTTGGAATCAGCTGGCGAAAAAGTTGTTCCGATTTTTAGTAAGGGTGAAGTTGAGGGCGCAGCTGACGAATATGTGATGATTTTCGCTCCAGTCAAAGATAGCAAAAATTCCTTTCTTAAAGTCGGTGAAGATATTAAAATACCATTAACTAAATAGGAATATGGATAAGTTAAATATTCCGATTGATACTTGAATAACAGCAATAACCACCCTCACATGTAAGTAGTTGTGGATGGTTATCTTTTTTATACCTTTGATTAACGGGGTTTGGCTGGGGGTATTTATATAGTTATCATCTTTCTTTTATCTTTATAACTATTTTTGTAAACGAGTAAGCAATATATGCAATTACTACATCTATCATAAAAACGTAAAAATGGTTCATCCCTTTTCTGAACTCAAGTAACCCTAAACTTTCTTCCATTGATGCGAACCCAAAAGCAAAGACAGCACTTAGTATCAAAGTGTACAGAAGAAAACTTTTGTTGTTGTTGGTACAATATTGATACAATAGCAAAAAGCCAACTGGAAGTGCGGATGCAGTCATATTTGATGCAAAAGGAAATATTGGTGTTAAAAAGTGTGTATGTACAAAGTAACCATATCTTTCAATTGCAATATCTACGTATGTCCAAAGAATATGTACAGTATATCCGAAGAAAAATAAT
Organism: Virgibacillus sp. DJP39; assembly: GCF_049310925.1. Classification (NCBI taxonomy): domain Bacteria; kingdom Bacillati; phylum Bacillota; class Bacilli; order Caryophanales; family Bacillaceae; genus Virgibacillus; species Virgibacillus sp. DJP39. The sequence continues at coordinate 7,864 of NZ_JBMERP010000052.1, forward strand.
TCGAAAATTCTTTTTTTGTCTACTGTAAAACAAAGAATGACAAGAGGAACTACTAACAAAGCAACCACTATCCAGAATTGCCACGTTCCCATGTTTGAGTAGTCATTCCAGTAAGCATGTATTAATGAATTTAACTCTTCACCTTTTGTATATATATGCTCCCAATATTCTTCATAATACATAAGATAACCTCCAAGCTTATTCCTATCTTATGTATTTTGTCATAACGGCGTAATCTTATTCTAATTAATAGACTAATTTAGCCTTTCATTTAATGTAATGTTGATGTATTGGTAAAATTCGCCTCTTCCCTTGTTGTTAGCGGATTTTTCCCTTAACCAGTTTTAACGTCGCCACGATTAGGAAGCTGACAATCACTAACAAGAGCCATGAACTCACCTTTCCCAGATGAACGAGACTCCATGCTTCGGTTTGGTACGGGTATTCCCATGCCCGAAAGTAAGTTGCGATATTTTCAGCTATCCATATAAAAAATCCGATGAGCACAAAAGATAGAGCGAGTGGCATACGGTAACGCGTTCCATCAACCTCGTATGTTACCCATGATTGCCAAAAGACGATCATTACAAGTCCAGATAACCAAAAGCGGACGTCAATCCAATAATGGTGGGTGAAAAAGTTCAAATAAATTGCAGCTGCAAGTGGAACAACTACCAAAAAAGGTGGCCACCTAACCAGTTCAACATTAAACCTTCTCCACGCCTGGCATAGATAACTCGCTACACTTGCGTACATGAATCCGCTATACAATGGCACTCCAAAAATTTTGGAATACCCTTCCCCTGGATAAGACCAGGAACCCATATGAACCTTGAAAAGTTCTAGAGCAAGGCCAATAAGGTGGAACAATGTAATAACCTGTAGTTCATCCTTTGTTTCAAGTCCAGAACGAACCATCCAGACCTGCATCAGCAGGCAAATAATGAGCAACCAGTCATACCGTGGCAGGAATGGAAGTGGCATAATTTGTGTAATCGCCAAAGAGGCAAAAATAACGACAGGAAACAAACATGATAGTGTCTGCTCCCATCCAAAACGAACGAACTGTTTTAGTGGTCTTTGTGCCTCCAAAGCATTTTTCTGAGCGTCGAATACCTTTCTTTTTCTTTCCATGTTAATTATTTGCCTTGGGCGTCTTCATCACTTCGGTATTCCAGAAGATCCCCAGGCTGACAGTCTAAAGCCTTGCAAATTGCCTCTAAAGTTGATAACCGAACTGCTTTTGCCTTTCCATTTTTCAATATAGAAAGGTTAGCCATTGTTATTCCAACCCTCTCCGAAAGTTCTGTTACGCTCATTTTCCTTTTAGCCAGCATGACATCAATATTAATTATAATTGACATATTATTCACCTCAGACCGTTAATTCGTTTTCAGATTTTATATCGATAGCGTTTTTTACTAGCTTTTGCAGAACAGCAGCAAAGACCGCAATCACAAATGAAGCAAAAATAATGACCATTCCGATCAATATGATACCTGGGGCGTCATCTCTCTCCGCCATGAGATAAAAGAGTGGCATACCTAACACATACAAAGTACTGATTGTAATTGCACAGTATTTAATGTTCTTTAACGCACTTACAGATAATTCCGAGAAGGCTTTGTTCCTATCAATATAGCTTAAGAGTTTAAAAGCCTGATACAGAGCAAAGTAAAAAGGGATAGCCGCTGCATACATATCGAATAAAACAAGATATTTCATATAAGAACTATCCGGATACAGTTCTCCTGCAAATTCCGCTATCTCTGGGACGACAAATATGCACAAAGCAAGAATTGGGATTCCCATAAGAATAACAGCTAACTTTAAAAAGAGTGTTGACCCTCGTTTCATAAAAGCACCTCACTTATTTATTATAATTTGATTTTAACATGAGTTTTATTGTTTTACAATAAATTATTATCTAATTATGTTATGTTTTTACCGTTATATACATTGGATTTCGGAAAAAAGAAAAAAGCTTTCCTTGTTAACAATAAGTAGTTCCGATAAAGTGGAGACAATCTGTAATAACAAACAAAAACGCTTGGATTTTTAATGCCCAAGCGTTCTCTTTATATATTTTCTTGTTAAACTAAATCACCGTTAGTACAAATAAGGATTTTACAAATTTGCTTTCATCCTAATAACTTTTCCTTCAACTTCAGGTCCTACTTCTTCCATTCCAATTTTTCGATAAAACTTAATTGCAGAGGTGTTTTTTGGGGATACTCTTAGGTGATATTCACTAACTTTATGAGTTTTAAAAAATTGTTTTGCATAGTTGTGTAATTCTATTCCTATACCTCTTCCACGCTTTTCAGGTCTTAAATAATACAAATTTACATACCCAATCTTTTTACCTTGATATTCACGAATAGTTAATTCAAGTTGTCCTATATATTCTTCATTATCCACGACTAAAACAAAACCCTCCGGAAAGTCGTTTATTTTTTCTTCTAACCATTGCAGATAATCATCTTCATTACCAAAGTCTGAAGTATCTCCAAAGCTAACTCTAAACGAATCTTTTCGAAATTCAACAACTTCATCGCGATGTTTATCTATATCGATTCTCTCAAACTGCACTTTATCACTCCTCGAGAATTTCAACAAACCTCTTCAAGTTAGTAAAAAAGCGTATCTGCTTATTGTAGATACGTACCCGTTACTTTATGTAGTTATTCCAATTATTGATAAACAAAAAAATAAAGGATGAACGACACAATATATCATTCAACCTTTTTCTAATTTGTTATAAATTTTTTTAGTAACTTTATATCCGTATCATGCTCAGCTACTTTTACAGCTACGCTTTCGACACTAGTTTGCTTTTAGGTGTTACTAGCAACTTGCTCAGACACGTTATCTAGTTTTTCTATAATAACTTGTTGTCCACCTTCAAGCCTTTCCAAACGCTCACTTAATGGTTGTAGCTTTTCGTCTAACAAGGATGAAATCATTTGCATTAATTCTTTATTTTCCACATCCTCACCACCTAGACTTATTATACCATTTTAACTTATCGTGTTACGCACCAGTTACTTCAACAATATGGTTACGGATTGCTTATATTTGCAATAATCCTTACTATTATAGGGCTTTCAAAATTAAAATAGTGTTGAAAATGGTAGAGATTCTGCAAATGAATTTCTGGGGGGAAGTATGAACTCAGATGACTTCCTAATTATAACTGATGGGTATATTCTTTCAAATATCACGTTAGGTGGAATATTGTTCTTTGTAGGACTTACATTTTTTTGTGCTTCTGTTTATAAATTTAGTAAATAACGACTCAAACTAAACTTACTTAGCCAAGTGCCTATCCCCCTGAACTATTCAGGATGATTGGAACAACAAGGTTACATTAAATTATGGCGGGAACCCAACGATTTTAAAATCTAGAGCTACCCAAAGAATTACACCTTACATGAAGGAACAGGCATAAATAGCTGTAAACAATTCATCTGTAAGGATGTGGTGAAGAATATTCGTAGTGTGATATAAAAGTAGTTCTTAGGATCTTATCTCTGTTAAAAAGTGTTGCAAATCTTCTTGATTAAGAATTGGATTAACATAATCTAATCCCCACTTCTTTAACCTTAGGAAATCTTTATCGTTGTTACTATATAACCTCATATTATAAATGATCGCACTTGCAGCAATAAGTGAATCCCCGGCTTTCAAAGACTTTCCAGATTCAATTTTACATTTCCTTCTAAGTTCAGCAGCTTTCTCAGCAATTTCAAAGTCTATGTTCCAAATGGTTGAAGCGTTTATATATTGATATCTTTTATTTTTTACTGCTGTATCCGTCTCAACTTTATCATAAGATAAAAACTCCATTGCTACTAAATTAGACATGATAATTTCAAAATCATCATTTATTAATTTACTAAAAAGTTTAACAATCGGTTGGTAACCTAAGTAATGGTAAACAAAAATGTTATTGTCAATTAATGCTTTATTCAACTTCTTTATCCCTCCATTTCTCTTCACGTTTACCCATTTTTATTAAATCATCCACATTTTCTCCTGATTTAATAGCAGAACCAGCTAATGTTTCAAAGGCCTTAATTTTCTCCTGTTTATTATTGGACTTGGGCTTTAACAAATAACCCTCTTTTCTTTCTTCAATTATAAGCTGATCCAATAATTTAGCTTCTTTTAAAGCATCTTTTACCAAATTTAAAATGTGATTTTCTTTATTGTTATTTTCATCATGGTTTTCCGGAAGGTTTGAATTGGTCATAAATAATCACCTCGATTTCTTAATAACATTTTACCATACATTGTTTCTAAAACAATGCGCCAGTCAGTCGAAACTATGGGAACCCGTTACTTTTATTTACTGTTTTTTTCAACGTAAAAACTCTTTAATTTCTTCCAAACTTTTTTCTCCAGACCAATGAACATAGTGATGACTGTCTATTTTAGTAAGTGTTAGGTTTTCTGAATGTATAATTTTTTGAACCGCTTGATTGACTGTTCTTGCTCTCTTATCATCAATATCTTTAAAAGAAGCATAAATCAGTAGACAAGGTACAGTTAATTTTTTTAGTATCTTAGGCAAGTCTAGACGATAGTACCCAAACATCAAACGCAAACCTTCACCTGTGAAAGCAACTTCTTCCATTAAGGCTTTCTTTATGTATTCGGATTCTTCTACTTTAAATCTCTCGCAAAACTCTTTTAACTGTGTATCTATTTCATCATCTGTTTTACTACGTTCATTACCTGATATAAAAAACTTTTCAATCTTTCTAATAAACTTATCGCCAAATATCTTCTCAAGTGTACTCATTATTGGCATTATATAGCCCAGGAAACCAAAATCTTTTGTCGGAAATCTAGGTATCCTAATATGCCCTTGGTCTAACAAAACGAGTTTAGTAACTAACTCTGGATAAACGGAGGATACACACATAGCTACGCTGCCACCCATAGAATGCCCGATTAGAGTAACTTTCTTCATATTGTGTTCTTCCATATATCCCTTTACCCAGGAAGCTATCTTTTCCTTTGTTACTCTTTCTTTTATTCCTTCACTTTTCCCCATCCCTGGCAAATCTATCAAATGACATTCGTACTTTTCAGCCAGTGATTCTGCTATATTTAATCCTTCAATACCCGATAATCCTGCGGCAGGAAGAAATAGCAAAGGTTCTCCTTTACCAATTACAACAGAGTGAATTTCCCCCATAGTGTTACCCTCCTCCCTAGTCTATTAGCTTAAATTCGTTCATAAATTTCTATCAGTGATCCATCGGGGTCTCTGAAATGAGCTACTTTAATTCCCCAATCCTTTTGTTCAGTAGGCCTGGTGATAAACTCCACTCTATCTTTTAATTCTTGATAGTTGTCTTCAACGCTATTTACTTTAAAAATCAGTGCCGTTCTATCAACTTTCTCACTATCAGTTGAATATTCTGTACCAACGGCTTCAGTCATTTGTTTGCGTTCAAAGATTCCTAACGTAGCTCCACTAAATTTAAAATCAGCATATAGGGGATTCTCATCTCCCCAGGATACTTCAAAACCTAATACATCCCGATAAAATAGAAAACATTCTTTATAATTGTCAACAAGTAATCGAGTATGTGTTAATTCCATTCCAAAGACCTCCAAATCTAATTCATTATTTTTCCCTCACTGAAAACACTAATCATTTAATCCCTTTCCATCGAGAATTTGCTTCAAATATTTTTCAACTCTCGACTCCCTGGTTTTGGATTGTTTGGCTTTTGAAAAATAAAGAATGTATGCTCTTTGACGCCCCGGTGTTAATGCTTCAAAAGCAGTTTTCAATCCAGGGATTGCATCTAATCTAACTTGAAATTCTTCAGGTATCATGTATTCTGAAGTCTTTTTCAAATTCACTTCCAAACCGGCTTTTTCTACTTCAATGGCTTCATTAACATATGCTTTCAGGAGGCTTTCCATTTCAGTTATTTCTTGAATATTGGTGAACCGAATCTGGCGCGCTGCCTGTACATTCTCCGTTTGTTGGACTAGAATCCCATTGGCATCTTTTAACAAGGCACCTTTGTGAAACAGAAGCGCACAGTACTCTTTAAATCCATGAATTAAGACTATATTTTTCCCCTCGAATGTATAACACGGATGCATCCACTTAAATTCTTCTGTCAGCTCACAGTCAAGAATGATATTTCTCAACTTCACATATTCTTCCTTCCACTTACTGGGTTTACTTAAATATTCATCAACCTTTGGATTCAAATTACTATTTGTCATTTAGGAATATCCCCTCTTTTACTTTTTGACCAACGCAATATTATTTCACAATCTTCTATCCATTTTAACATAAATTTTCCAATTTTAAGGATGGGCAATTTTCCTGCTTTCTGCCTCTATTACGTTTGCATCATAAAATTTATGTAGTTTTTTTAAATTTGCTATTGAATAAAACATAAAGCTGGTTTACACTGTTGTAAGTGATAATGATTATCATTATCGTAATCTCGAAAAACGGAGGTAATTGTATGTCAGAACACACAAATTTATTTGGTAGGAAATTTTCACTTTACATACTTGCTATCATCACTTCTTTTATTCTCATTTTAGCTGGTTGTGGGAATCAGGAAACCAAGGAGCAACCTAAAGATAGTAAAGGAGAACAAAGTTCAGAGGCAGAAGATGTTCGTGAAATAACCCATGCGATGGGTACCACAAAGGTTGAAGGAACACCAAAACGAATTGTCACCTTATATCAGGGAGCTACAGATGTTGCAGTTGCTTTAGGTGTAACACCAGTAGGAGTTGTTGATTCCTGGGTTGAACAACCAATGTATAAATACCTTAGAGATGACCTTAAGGACGTTCAACATGTTGGTGTTGAGACACAACCAAACTTAGAAGAAATCGCAAAGCTTAAACCAGATTTGATAATTGCTTCAAAATTGCGTCATGAAAAAGTCTATGACAAGTTATCAAAAATTGCTCCAACCGTTACACATGAGACTGTCTTTAAGTATAAAGACACAGTTGAGCTTATGGGAAAAGCAATGAACAAAGAAGAAAAAGCAGATCAACTACTCGCAGACTGGGATAAAAGAGTTGCGGACTTTAAAGAAAAAATTTCGAAAAAACTCGGTGATGAGTGGCCGATCGAAGTATCTGTGCTGAACTTTAGAACAGATCATGCTCGCATTTATGTCACTGGTTTTGCCGGAGACATATTAAAAGAACTTGGGTTTGTACGACCTGCATCACAACAGAAAGCTGCTAAAGAAGGCAATGTTGTATTAAAATTAACGAGCAAGGAAAGTATTCCCTCAATGAATGCAGATGTGTTCTTCACTTTTAATGCTGATGGTCACAATGCAGATGTAGAAGCAATTAAAAAGACGTATGACGAATGGACTAGTCATCCTTTATGGAAGAACCTGGATGCCGTGAAGAACGACCGTGCTTATATTGTAGATGATGTCGCATGGAACATGGGCGGCGGTTATATTGCTGCTAATAATATGTTAGACCAAATCTATAAGCATTTTGAACTTGAACAACAATAACTACTATAGCTTTGTTTAAAAACATTAGGGGATTCAACTCCCCTTTTTTTACATATTTGAAAACCTTGTTACACTTATGCAGAAAGAAAAGTCAATACACTTTCCTTTCTGCTTAGAAAACTTGGCTTATCACCAAGCTCTAATGGTGAAAGCCTTAGTTGCACTTATGGAAAAAAGAAAGTCCTATACTTTCTTTTCTGCTTAGAAAACTTGGCTTATCACCAAGCTTTAATGGTGAAAACCTTAGTTGCACTTATGCAGTAAAGAAAGTCCTTATACTTTCTTTACTGCCAAAATAAACGTTATGAAAGAGTGAGAACATGACACATTTATTTTTAAATACCTCACTTAAAATCTTTGGTCTTGCTATTGGTGTGCTTATTTTTATTCTTTCTTTTATGGCAAGTGTTGTGTTTGGACAGACACCAACCTCGATTGGGACTGCAATAGAAGCTTTTTTACATTTTGATGAAACCTCAACGGAGCATATTATTATTACGACAACACGAATTTCAAGAGCTGTAATTGCTACGGTAATCGGAACTGCTCTTGCGATTGCTGGTGCACTCATGCAAGCGTTAACCAGAAACCCTTTAGCATCACCAAGTATTTTCGGAGTCAATGCTGGTGCTTTATTTTTTGTGGTATTTTCATCTGTATTCCTCTCTATGAATTCCATGGTTCATTATATGTGGGTTGCCTTTTTGGGGGCCGGCATTGCTTCTCTCATGGTATTTTTCCTAGGCTCGATGGGAAGAAGTGGATTAACTCCAATAAAGATTGTATTAGCAGGTGCTGCAATTACAGCACTCTTTAGTTCTTTTACCCAAGGATTGTTAGTGATGAATGAACAAAGTTTAGAAGGAATTTTGTTTTGGCTGGCGGGTTCTGTATCAGGAAGAACATTGGATATGCTGGAGCCTATCCTGCCATTTATGTTAGGCGCAGGTATAGTAGCTCTGTTCCTAGGTTATCCAATAAACATTTTGATATCTGGTGAAGAGGTGGCAAAGGGATTAGGACAGCGAACCGTAATGCTTAAAATTGTAATGGGAATTGTAATTGTTGTGTTGGCAGGTGGTTCAGTTGCTGTCGGTGGATCCATTGGGTTTATTGGCTTGATTGTGCCCCATATTGTTCGATCACTTGTTGGGTTTGATTATCGATGGATTATTCCTTATTGTGCATTATTTGGAGCTAGCCTGCTATTGCTGGCTGATGTAGCAGCAAGGTTTATCATCATGCCGGAGGAAATGCCGATTGGTGTCATGACTGCATTAATGGGTGTTCCATTTTTTATTTTTATTGCACGTAGGGGGTTTGACAAGGAATGAAGAAGTATATTTCAATTCGAAATCGCTCAAACTCAATCTCTTTTATGATGGAAAAAAAAGCTGTTGTGGTGTTTTCAGTATTGTTTTGTCTATCATTAATCCTATTTATAATAGGGCTATCTATCGGAAGTACTATTATCCCCCCCTTCCAGGTCGTTGAACACTTACTTGGATTTGGAAATGGTGATCATGCTTTTGTAATTGATACGCTTAGACTTCCAAGAATGCTCCTATCTTTACTTGTAGGAATTGCACTTGGTGTATCAGGTCTCATTCTACAAGGAATCATCCGGAACCCACTAGCCTCTCCTGATATCATTGGGATAACTGGTGGAGCTGCAGTAGCTGCTGTAGTGTTTCTTACCTTTTTTTCAGAAATCAGTATCAAATGGCTTCCATTTCCCACAATCGCAGGTGCGGCTGTTGTTTCTCTGATTATTTACCTATTAGCCTGGAAAAAAGGAGTAACTCCAATTCGGCTGGTTTTAATAGGCATTGGGGTTGACGCAGGTATGGGTGCTCTTGTAACAATGATGATCGTTCTTAGTCCTGCATATTCAACCAGTACAGCATACATTTGGTTAACGGGAAGTGTTTATGGGGCAAATTGGGAAAATGTTTTTGCAATGTTACCATGGGTTTTGATTTTCGTTCCACTTTCTTTATTTTTTGTCAGGGCGGTAAATGTACAAGAACTAGGAGATCAGATAGCTACAGGATTGGGTTCCAGAGTTCAATTTAATCGCTTTGTGTTGCTGTTTATAAGTGTGGCTCTGGCAGGATCCGCTGTAGCGTTTGCCGGTGGAATAGGCTTCGTAGGTTTAATCGCTCCTCACATAGCGAAAAAACTTGTCGGGCATTCATTTGGCAGTTTAGTTCCAGTGTCAGCTTTAATTGGGGGACTTATTGTAATTTTGGCTGATGTTGTTGCAAGGACAGCCTTTTTACCACTTGACCTTCCTGCAGGTGTATTTGTATCTGGGATTGGCGCTCCATTTTTTATTTATTTATTATATAGAAATCGAAATATGTGATTAGGATGAAACGAACATGGTTAGTCATATTCAGAAGGAACTAGAAGGTCCGATTACAGGAAATAGAATAAAGCAGTGTAAGTGAGCGTCTGGCTCTTACACTGCTTTATTTTTTAAAAACTAATTTGCGACGCAACTGCTGCTATCACCCATTATTAGTTTGGTGCTGATCCAACGCTGCGAAGATCGATATTTCTGGACAACGGTTGATATTTTCGGATAACGGTTGATTCCAGGCCTATGACGGTCGATATTTCCGGATAACGGTTGATTCCAGGCCTACAACGGTCGATATTTCTGGATAACGGTTGATTCCAGGCCTACAACGGTTTTATATCAACTGAGAAGATTAAAAAAACAAAACTACGAAAAAACCTTTTTTGATTCAATAAATACATATGTTCTTTTGTATTCACTTGAAGTTTACTTGTTACCATCCTTAGATGATTTATCTGGTGCAAACCAGCCAATTAGGGCGATAGCCACCAGAACTCCATAAAAAGTAAGTGTCCAACCGGTACTATGTGGGAAATCATGGTCCAGAACGTGAATATCTTTATGCGCAAGAGTTATAACAGCGAGCTTGACTCCAACCCAGGCTACAATCGCATAAGCAGTGGTTTCCAGTGCTGGACGCTTGTCGAGCAGCTGAACAAACCAGGTTGCCGCAAACTTAATTAAAATAAGGCCAGCAATACCACCAAGTACTACCACAATAAACTGACCGCCATCCATTCCACCGAAATCGCCAAGCGGGGAATCTGGTAGTCCTAAAGCAAGGGCAACTGCTGCAAGAATCGAATCGATTGCAAAAGCAAGATCCGCTAAAGCAATTTTTCCAACTGTAGGCCAATAGCCTTTTCCAGCAGACTCTTCTTCTATGTCTTCCTGATTAATTTCGTTCTCTTTTCCGAAGCGGGCCTTGATGATATGCTTTAAGCCCAAATAAAGTAGATAGGCCGCACCAATTGCTTGAACCTGCCATACATTTGCAATGAAAGAAATTGCAAAGAGAGCTCCAAAACGGAATACAAAGGCCAGTATAATACCATAATTAATAGCTTTTTTCTTCTGGTCATCTGGTAAATGTTTGGCAATAACTGCCAGCACAAGCGCGTTATCAGCCGATAATAAACCTTCCAGACCAATTAAAATTAGTAATGTCCATCCATATTCAAGCCAAATCGATTCCAAATTCATTCCTCCTAAAATTGAAAAGCACAATCATAAAGCGATAATAATGATTTTAATGAAACTCTATGACACCATTTAAAAATTCCATTTATGTATCTCATTTTAACTGCCTATACCCTTTCTAATCTGTTGGTTAAACATTCCAAATCAGATTTCAACCATTTCTCTAATCTGGCTTATTATTTAGCTTTTTGCTATGGGATATTCATATTATAAAACTTGACTTGTCACCACCAATTCTCACCAAAAATTCTAACCCTTTTTGAACTTTGGACTTAATTCACTCCACACATCGAATTTATTACCATCTAAATCATAGAACACAAAATTTCTTCCGGGGTGTCCCCTATTTTCAATGTTTCCGACTTTTATCCCTTTTTCGATGAACTCGCTATGTATAGCTTCTAAAGCATTTAATCCATTTACTTCAAATGTTATGGAGAATTGCTCTGCACCGTGAATATCATAGAAATTGGAGCTTTGATTTTCTGGAGATTTAACCAGAAAAAAACTTTGGTTTGCAAAATTAACAATTGCTTTGTCATCATCCTTATAGCTTAACTCTGCTCTTAATTTATCTGTATACCATTCAGTAGAAAGTTCCACATTAGTAACGGGGATATACGTAGTTCCTACCCTTAATAATTTTTCGACCATCGTTATGTCTCCTTCAAAATTTTTATTTCTTTTAACGAAATTCCAATAGTAAACCTTCTCCGATTTGAGAAGATTGTTTTATTAATTTTTTTGACTCTACACTAATCCAATAGTACTGAAATGTATCACCAAAATATGTCTTCACTTTCCAGGATTCCGAGCAAATATTTTCTCCTTTACCAATAGGTTCTTTTCCAACTACTTGAATTTGTATTTTAATTTCTGATTCAATAGATGTTTTAAAAGCATTAAAAGATGTGGCATATTCTAACTTTAATGGTAAAATTCTTAGTATCATTTCAACTGAAAACGAGTCAAAAGAGTGTTTGTCTTTTAGCAAAATACTCTTTTCTTGAGTATTATTTCTAATTTGCACATAATCCCCTTTATAAACGCATTTAACTTCTTTTCCATCTAAATAGCTTGAATAAGATACAGGTTTAAAACTATTTCTTTCAACGATAGTTATCCCTTTCCTATCTCCCAATAAATCAGAAGTTAGCACCTGTTCTCTATGTATTACCTGTTGACCATTTAATGTTAGATATTTAATTACTTCAGTTGTTGTACCTACAATCTTTTCAATCCCATTTTCAATCAAATAAACATCTTTTATATCCTTTGATTCACCCATAGAATCCCATTGTATATGAGCTTCACCTATTCTAGTCTTATCTATCATAACTTTCACTCTCCTTTATAATTAGTAAGAATTATAACTTATTTTGATCTATAATCCATCTCACAGCACTCAGTAGATTTCCAGCTATATAATCCGGCTCAACATTTGCCCATTTTTGCCGGTGCTGATTTAGGGAACTATTCCCCCACCCTGTCAAAACTAAAATCTTGATTGCTCCAACCGAGTGAGCAGCTAACATATCTGTTGATCCAACATCTCCGATAAAAACTGTTTTCAATAAGTTTAAATTATATTTTCGTGATGCTTCTAATAGTAGACCTGGGTTAGGCTTGTGACAATTACAACCATCAGCCGGGCTATGTGGGCAGATGAAGGCATCATCACAACCTAATGACATAAACTCATCGTAAAACTCATCAATAGTAGCCTGACCTCTACTAATACGATGTTGATTTGTACAGGCAAACATTTTAATATCATTGTCCTTTAATAACTGAAATGCAGTTTTACTAAATGGATATGGAGTAAATTCCTTAGGATGAATAAAGTGCCCAGTACCCCCGATAGTTCCATCTCGATCGATAAACACTGCTTGAATATTATTTGTAATCAACAATATCCCCCTACTTCCTATGATATCAGTTATAAATTTGAAGCATAATCTAGTATTTCCTGGTACAATTCATGCCACTGATGATAATAATCTTCAACTTGATCAGGGTTAATAAGAGTCCTTTCAAGTGATTCATAATCTGCTTCAAAGGTATACATCTGTTCGACATTCATACGATAAAACACCTGATATCCAATTTTGGGATATGGACTATTTTCATCCCACTTCTGATTGCCAGTGTGGTCAACAACAATGTGTCCTAGAAGCTGGCATTGGCCAGTGACATAACCTTCCTCCATTGCTTCCCGTTTGAAACATTCTTCTGGTGTTTCCCCAGCCTCAACGTGTCCTCCCGGAAAATCCCATCCTCTATGATTTAAATTAACCAATAGTAGTTTGTTATTGTAAAAACAAAAACCGTGGACACTTGTAACTAAATTATGTACAGGAAGTTGGTTATCACGTTTCCACGTTAACTTGACCTTTTCCTCTCCCCAATTCACAAAGATTGTAGTCAATTTTCTTCTCTCCAGTTCTTGTTCAGGATTCATCCACTAGAAATATCAATGACCTTCCGAATAACAGACTGAACTTCTTCTGCATTTTGAATTATGAACAAATGGTCAGCTTCACCTTCTTTTTGCGCTATCACAGTCTCGTTTAGCTGCCGATTAAGCACCTCCATGAAAGTGGAAGCGGTTCTTAATACCGTTGTACTCCGCTGACTTTTTGCAACGCGGTCTTTAAGTACAGGAACTGAAATGTTGAAATACACCAGGATTGTGGTAAATCCTTCATTATGGTAGCGTTCGAGATGCTTCAGACGATCTTTGTGATTACGATTTGAGTTACAGAGAATGAGATGGCAGTTAGTTTCATTAACTGCATAGTCCACAATGGTTTGTGTAAGAGCATACTTAATTGTATTAGGTCCTTGCTTTGGCAACAATGGTTGGTAATGCATATCCAGGAATTCAGCATGATTATCCTGATCAATTACAACTGAATTCTGCATGTCATTTTCCAAAGCTTTCGCAAATGTTGTTTTCCCGGTATGTGTTTTTCCAACTGTCATAATTAGTAGCCTTTTCATCATGCAACTCCATTCTTAATTATTCATCGTTAACCATCCTGCTGACTATCTGTCATTCTATTAGCTTCAATGTTTATGCTACTTTTTATATAAACTTAGCCCTAATCTAATAAGTAATATTAAAAAAATCAAACTTATTAAAGCACCGATTGTATCCCAATCCACTTCTCCATTACGATTTAAACTCACAATAATAATTGCTATAAGTACACCAGTAATACTAGAAAGGAATGACTTCGATCTATTAGTCAATTATCTCATCTCCCATAATTAAGCCCCGCTGCTCCCTTAGCAATAGTTCCTAATTTTTATCAAGCAAGGCGCAGCCGTTTAAACCAACTTATTCCGTGATAAACTCAAAATCTTCGTCCGTAGGTTCATCGTCTGTATAAGCAATCCAATACATATATTGCTTTGAAAAGCCTTCAGTAATTTCTTTTATGTATGTTACAGCCTTTGCTGATTCCCCTAATACTTTTACTTCTTTTATTTTTGTGTCTCTCGCGTCTTCGTCTGGCATTAGAATTGTAACAGAAGGTCCAACATCACTTCCAAAAATCATAGCACCCGCATCCTGAAGACCTATTGACTTAGTCCGGTCATCTGGACCTGCTACCCATTCTAATTTTCCATTATTATTCTTTAAAATAACTAAATCAGGATTATGGCTATTACCAGATTTATGTTTATTTTTAAAAATAGCGTAAACAAAATTACCTTTAATGTCATAATCAATAATTTCTTTATTGCTTAATTTGTTTTCTGACATAACATTGGTGATTTGTTCTTCTAAAGATAGACTTTCTGTAACAGTTGCTTCTTTATCATTAGAACATCCTAACAATATGAAAGATAACACCAACACCATACATACTTTTTTCAAAACATCACCTCTTCTTTCATTTAGATACGAATTATTTCCTAAAATGGTTCACATCTACTGCGTCTTTACCAAATAGTGTCTATCGTGTCAATAACTCCTTTTTTCATACTAAGGAAAAGAGAGAAACGGCTATCTATAATTTTTTCTTTTCCAATCAACATAGAATTCCTTAATAGTTGAATGTATTGCGTGTAGAGACATTAAAATCAAGTACAGCATCATAACTGTAGCAATTTCTCCTGTAAAAAATGCGATAATGCCAATAACAAGTATCCAAAAGAAAAATAAAGCTTTTTCCATTTTAAATAACCACCTTTCCTTTTTTTATCCAAGTTTTAATGACAATACCCTTGCTACAATGTTAGTTCAACAACCAATTTAATTTTAACACAAAATTCCGTTTAATTTCTCAAAAAAACAGGACCTCTGAATAAGGTCCGTATAGCGTCTACGACTATTGACTTAAGTTTATTGAAATATGCGTATTTATTTAACCGACAAATGTTACGTGAATAGTATATCCAGCTTCAAACATGAATTAGATTGTTTCAATTGGTTCAATTTCTATGGCTTTTTTGAACTTCTGAATTATCATTGGGATTACAATCTATTAAGTGATCAAGCTATGAAATTCTCAGTTGGCAACAAAGTTAACTCCTCAATAGAAACATCTTCATTTTTCTCAAAAAACCAATTCACCAAGTAATAACCTATAGAATAGCCACTCCAAAAAGGTATGCCTTCTTCTTCATTACCAAACATATATAAATCAGTTGCTTGTCCTTTAACATCTAAATGTTGCTTATACTTACTTTCCCACAATAATTCAGCTTGTTTTTCTGTTAGAGCATCTTTGAAAGGACCAAGATAAACCTCTCCTAATGTCATCCTCACAAAATGTTCTGCTAATCCTTCTAAAATCAAACGGTCAAGTAAGGTTTGACTCTCTTCGTCCATTTCTAAGGTACTAATCCGCCAGTGGTGATGGAATTCGTGAGTAATGACAGACTTTAATGTTGAACGGACACTTTCTTCAGGGAGAACTGCAAAACACATTTTACCATCCCAATCTGTAAAGGCAGAGACTCCGCCAAGCTTTTCTATAACAAAATCATCATTTTCATCTAAAAT
>NZ_JBMERP010000053.1:0-23868 GCF_049310925.1 Virgibacillus sp. DJP39
GTCTCTTGACTATGCTTGTCGTCTCTGAGCAAGCCCTCTCCGCTTTTCTTGTGCTATAATGATAAAAATTGGTTGTTTGGGGAAAGGCGTTTGTTATGGGCGAGAATGAATCAAATTATCTGATTAAAGGTGCATTAATTCTTACGCTTGCGGGGCTCGTCAGTAAGGTGTTAAGCGCTGGTTATCGGGTGCCACTACAAAATTTAACGGGTGATATAGGTTTTTATATTTACCAGCAGGTATATCCTTTTCTAGGTATAGCGCTCGTACTCGGATTATATGGATTTCCGTCAGTTATATCAAAAGTAACAAATGATCTTCTTGAACAGAGAAAGACAATTTCTCTGAATAGCGTTTACATGCCATTCTTTTTCATACTACTAATAATTAATGGTTTTATATTTGCTCTTATTTATTTTAATGCACCAGATATAGCAGATTGGATGGGTGATCATAATCTAACAAGATCACTCCAGGCCACATCGTTTGTGTTTTTACTTATTCCGTTCACTGCAATAATGCGCGGTGTGTTTCAAGGCCACTATCAAATGCAGCCAACTGCTCTATCACAAGTTGGTGAACAGCTAATTCGAGTAGTTATCATTATCACTGCTGCAATTATGCTTTTTGTTCAGCAGGGGAATATATACAGAATAGGTGAAGCAGGTGCAATTGCTGCTATAGCAGGGGCATGTGCAGCAACCATTATTCTGGGTGTATTTCTTATGAAAAAGAGGCTATGGTCACGTGAGAAATATGTCGTACCGTGGGCTTATTACTGGAAGGTACTTCTTTTTTTTGGCCTTATCGCTGCACTAAATCACATGATTTTATTGGTTATTCAACTGGCAGATGCATTTACGCTTGTACCAGGACTACAGGAATTCGGCTTAACCCAAATTGCTGCAATGGAGGCAAAAGGTATATTTGATAGAGGACAACCATTAATTCAGCTTTGTACGGTAATAGGATCTTCATTTGCGTTAGCGCTTATCCCGAATCTATCAAGAGGAAAGTTAAAAGAAAGCCCTAAAGAGACCTACCATTTTGCGGGAAGTGCGTTATCATTTAGCTTTTTTCTAACAGTTGGAGCAACTGCTGGTATTATCCTTATTTTCCCGGAAGTTAATAAGCTCTTATACCAAAGTCAAAGCGGAACAGGAAGCCTTCGTATTTTAATGCTTGCAATCGTTTTTTCTTCGCTTTCAATAACTGTTATATCTATTCTGCAGGGGCTAAACAGGATGAAACGGACAGCATTTTTTATTATACTTGCACTTGTTTTAAAATGGATAGGCAATAACTATTTAGTTCCACTGTTCGGAATTACAGGGAGTGCGATGTCAACGGTACTGGCGTTAGTATTTTTATGTTTTCTCGTCTTTCTAGCTTTAAAAAAAGAGTTGCCGCACTTATATTTTTTTAGTCAAATGAAATGGCGTGCATTATTGCTGGCCACAGGTGGTATGGCAGTTGCTGTAACAGGGATGGATATTTTGGTCCCCGATAGGCTTCACGATGAGCGGTTCGTTTTATTAGCTTACGTTATGTCAGTGTCATTGTTAGGAGCTATAACTTACCTAATACTATTACTAAAATTACATGCATTTACTGAAAAACAACTGCGAATGCTTCCATATGCATCATTTCTTATACGTATACAAAGAGGGAGGAACAGCCATGGATACTAAAATTGAAGTAATTGGACTAGGTGCAGGAGACATCGATCAACTGTCACTTGGTGTTTATAAAAAATTAACCAATCACAAGAAAATTATATACACGCGAACAAGCGATCATCCCGTTATTGATTCATTAAAACAAGAAGGAGCAAGCTTTGAATCGTTCGATCACTATTACGAAAAAAACAATCAGTTTACGGATGTCTATGTAAAAATAGTAGAAGATTTACTGGAAAAGGCAAGGGAAACCTCCATCATTTATACAGTACCTGGTCACCCAATGCTTGCAGAAAAAACTGTACAGCTTTTATTAAATCAAGAGGATATACCTGTTGAAATAGTGGGCGGGCAAAGTTATTTAGACGATTTATTTACAGCATTGCAAATTGACCCAATTGATGGTTTTCAGTTCGTTGATGGCACATTGTTTGATCGCAGCCAACTTAATTACAGGCAGCATCTTATTTTTTGTCAGGTATATGATTCGTTCATTGCATCAAATGTAAAGCTTGCATTGCTAGAGGATCTTCCGCCTGAGTATATGATTACAGTTATCGAAGCGGCAGGTAGTAATTCTGAAACTATTACTAGCATCCCGCTTGAAGAGCTTGATCACAAACTTGAAGTCGGCAATCTAACAAGTGTTTATATACCACCGGCACCTTCTAGTGTCTTAAACCACACATTTGATCGGTTAAAAGAAGTTATTAGCAAATTACGTGGTCCAGGAGGTTGTCCGTGGGATCAAGCCCAAACACATGAAACATTACGTAAGTATGCGATCGAAGAGGTATATGAATTAATTGATGCAATAGATGATCAGGATGACGATGGAATTATTGAAGAATTAGGTGATGTATTGCTGCAAGTTATGCTGCATAGTCAAATTGGTGAGGACAACGGCTATTTTACAGTAGACGATGTCATACAATCTGTTACCGATAAAATGATTCACCGCCACCCACATGTTTTTGGTGGTACGAAGGCCGACACAGTGGGTCAAGTATATAAAAACTGGGATGCTTTAAAACAAGAGGAGAAGGGCAAAGAACGCCCGTCCCATTTGGATGGTATTCCAAAACATCTTCCCGCTTTATCAAAAGCTTCCAAGCTACAAGGCCAAGCGGCGAAGGTTGGTTTTGAATGGTCCGACACAGAACCAGTTTGGCAAAAGCTTGAAGAAGAGATCATGGAAGTGAAGGAAGCCATTGAAAAGAAAGATGATACAGAGGTAGAGAAGGAATTTGGCGACGTCCTATTTGTTATTGCAAATCTAGCAAGATATTATAAAATAAATGCAGAGGTTGCATTAAATCAAACCAATCAGAAATTCATGTCACGTTTTCGGTATATAGAGAAACAACTTACAGACAAGGGAAGACAGCTTGCCGATGCATCATTAGAAGAGATGGATTATTATTGGAATCAAGCTAAAGGGGAAGAGTGATTATATGCGTTTAGATAAATTTTTAAAGGTATCACGACTGATTAAACGACGTACATTAGCAAAAGAAGTAGCGGATCAAGGTAGAATTACCGTCAATGGGAATCAGGCAAAAGCTTCATCAACAGTGGCAAAAGGCGATGAACTGGTTATCCGCTTTGGTCAAAAACTAGTAACAATCAAAATAAATGATTTAAAAGAAGTTGTTCGTAAAGATGAAGCGGAAATGTTGTATAGCGTTGTGAAGGAAGAGAAGGTTGAATAGATGTCACCGCCCTAGTCATTTGTTCAACAAGATTAACCTGTATGAAAGGTTTAATTTAGAACTTCGCCATAGTGGTTTATCAAACAAGAAAATCCAGCAATCAGCTGAGTTTTCTTGTTTTTTAATGAGCATGTTTACAAATATAAAAAATGTAACTAATCACAAAGAAAAAGTTGGAATATTGATGATGGTCCAAATAAATATGGTATGAACCCTAAGGCGTTAAGTTAGATAAATAATCATTGCCCTATTTCATCTTTAAAGATAAATAGATTAGCTTATCCAATTTTTGTTCTATACTTGTCCTCCTTTTCATATAGTTATAATGATAAGGAGGACGATTTTTATGAATTATTATGAAAAGGAAACCCAGCCACTTGTAACCCAGCAGGAACATTCTCTGAAAATTAATAACCGGAAGAGTGTTGAAATCAGCGGCGTCAAAGAAGTCGATAGTTTTGATAACGAAGAGTTTTTACTTGAAACAGTCATGGGTTTTTTAATTGTACGAGGTCAAAACCTCCAACTGAAAAACCTGGATGTTAGCGAGGGACTGGTTTCAATAAAAGGCAAAATATATGAGCTTTCCTATGTCGATGAACAACATCAGGAGAAAGCTAAGGGATTCTTTAGCAAGTTGTTTAGATGATTCTATCCATTCAATTCATGACGATGCTCGCCATGGTTTTAGGAGGCTTCTATTTGGGTATAGCATTGGACACGTTTCGGCGAGCATCTCCACATTGGAAAAACTCTTTATTCCTTATTTACTTTATGGAAATTGGATTTTGGTTTTCCCAAACACTTTTACTGTTTTATATTTTATATCGTGTTAATGCTGGTGAATTACGATTCTATGTATTTGTGGCCGTTCTGCTCGGGTTTGCTGTATATCAGGCATTGGCTGCTGCGGCATATAAAAAATTACTGGAACACTTAATTCAATTTACCTTATCGGTTTATCACTTTTTGGCTAAACTAATTAACATGCTGCTAATTACACCAATAATTTTTATTTTCACACTGCTTTTTTCAGCTATCGCATATACAATTCAAGTGCTTTTTATTGTATTGTTGACAATAAGTAAGGTATTACTTGCACCTTTCAAATTTATAATTCTGTTAATTTATAATTTTCTTCCTGAATCAATTAAAAATTATTTTTACAAAATAGCAGGATTTTATAGTACAATGAAGAATATATGTAAGAAATGGTTGAAGTATATCACGTCTAAGAGGAGGTAATGAGCCTGTGACCGCAAAGAAAAAAACGATTACAAGATTAAGTTCGGATTATATGGAGCAATATGATGCACAAAAAGGAAGACAACTGAAAAAGAGGCAACGTCTAATTCGCCGTCTTGTGTTATTTTCTATCGTAGCTGTTATTGCGATCGGTAGTATGGCTACATATCATGTCAAACAACGTGCCCTTCAAGCTGAGAAACAAGAACAGTACGAACAGACTAAAGAAAAAATGGCGAAACTTGAGAATAAAGAAGCAGAACTTAAAGAAGAGATTCAGCTTTTGCAAAACGAAGAATATGTGCTAGAGATTGCGCGAACTAACTATTTCTTCTCCAAAGAAGGCGAATTAATTTTTAAACTTCCTGACACGGAACCATCTTATTGACACACTTTTATAAATCCGGCTATACTATAATAGTACTACATTACATTAATTTAAATTTTAAGGAGGAGCATTTTTTTTATGTCAATCGAAGTAGGCAGCAAGCTAAAGGGTAAGGTAACTGGTATTACTAATTTTGGTGCGTTTGTAGAACTCGGTGAAGGGAAAACAGGTTTGGTCCATATTAGTGAAGTTGCTGATAACTATGTCAAAGACATTAACGAACATTTAACTGTCGGTGATGAGATTCTAGTGAAGGTCATTAATGTTGAAAAAGATGGTAAAATTGGTCTTTCAATTAAAAAGACAAAAGATAAGCCGGTAAGACCTAAACCTAACCGAGATCGTAGTGAAACATTTGACCAAAAAATGAGTAAATTTCTAAAGGATTCTGAGGACCGTCTAGCCTCCTTGAAGAAGCAAACGGAAACCAAACGCGGAGGCCGAGGTGCTAAGCGAGGATAAAATTGCTGTCTATAAAGATGCTCTATCAATATAAATAGAAACAGGCGCTACTTACGACAAGGTAGCGCTTGTTTTTTTGCGTTAAACCGGTAAATTAGGGCTTGAATAGTCTAGTGAAACAGTTGATAAACTGCAATAACAAGCCAGCTGCATAAAAAAAGAAGGATTGCGACCACATATCGGGTGCAATCCTTCATTAATTTTATTATATAGCGGCAGAGGGGATCGAACCCCCGACCTCACGGGTATGAACCGTACGCTCTCGCCAGCTGAGCTACGCCGCCAAAATAAGCCACAAAAAATATATTACATTACTCGGCCAGTGGTGTCAATCCTTTCTTTCATTTCCCGGGAAATTTCCATAGAAAAAGAAACAGTAATTGTTGGTTTTTATAGGTTTTTGGGATTTACAAAGGTACTAATAAAAAGTGTACTTTATCGAATTTTGAAAGGGAAACAAGATATATAACGATTGACTGCCAGCCCTGCTTCTGTACATAGACGTGCGATGGAAAGTCGGAATGCTTCATATGGAAAGTGCTAATTCTTGTAGAAAAATAATTGATTTAAATAGAAGATAGTCGAACGATTTTATAAATATAGTCTGTTGTTTTGACAAAATAAAAATTCCCCTTGTGTTTTAATAATTCAAGAGGGAGTGGATTTATATGATTGATTCAATACCAAGAGCGGAATCCAAGGCATTGAGCCCAGGGCATAGCACAATGAGCAAGTGGCAAAGAAAGATATATTCTAAAACACAATCTATCTTATTAGAAAAAGGATGGTTGTTTTTTATTGTCGGATTCTTGTTAGGACGAGCTGTGATTTTGTCAGTAGTATCACCATTTTCTGTAGCCTTTTTAGCTACTATATGGCTTGTACATAAACGAATGGCGCCTAAAGTTATGCTTGCAATTTTAGCAGGTGCAATTAGCTATTCCGTTAATCAGGGTATTTTTATGTTTCTTGCAATGCTTGTATTTATCTTTCTTGCGGGGATCTTTAAACATGCTAAAAATCAACAGCGTGCCATTCTTACTTTTGTTTTTATCGCAACTATTTCCCCGCGTTTAATGCTTTACTCTGTTGCTGGAGAGCTGACACCCTATGAATGGATGCTTCTGTCAGTCGAGGGTGTGTTAGGAATAGTACTAGTATTGATATTTATGCAAAGCATTCCATTATTATCACCAAAAAAATATAAACCCTCTTTAAAAAATGAAGAAATAGTATGCATGATTATTTTAATTGCCTCAATCTTAACAGGGACAATTGGGTGGGAGCTGTATAATGCCTCACTTGAACAAGTTTTCTCTCGTTATTTCGTTCTAATGCTGGCATTTGTTGGAGGAGCTGCAGTTGGATCTACGGTAGGTGTCGTAGCTGGGCTCATTCTTTCGCTCGCAAATGTTGCAAACCTTTATCAAATGAGTCTACTGGCTTTCTCTGGATTACTTGGTGGATTATTAAAAGAAGGAAATAAGGTAGGGGTTAGTATTGGTTTACTAGTTAGTACTTTTTTGGTTGGTATTTATGGAGAATCGTCTAATTTGATTCCATCTATTACAGAATCTGCCGCCGCTATTTTACTGTTTTTCCTCACACCTGCAATCTGGGTTAAAAAACTTTCCCGATACATACCAGGAACGGAAGAATATACAAATGAACAAGAACAGTATTTACAAAAGGTTCGTAACGTTACAGCTAAAAGAGTCGAACAATTCTCTGATGTATTTAATGCTCTATCAAAGAGCTTTCAAACTGTAGAATATAGTAAATCCGAACCAGGAGATGATTATAAACGAGAAACTGATTACTTTTTAAGTCAGGTTACCGAAAAAACGTGCCAAGGTTGTTTTATGAAAAACAGATGCTGGCAACAACAATTTGATAAATCCTATTCCCTAATGGAAGGATTAAAAAATGATTTGGTTGAAGGTCGAGATCCAAGTGCTGGGGACGTACGAGCGTTTGAAAATCATTGTGTAAAATCGAAAAAGGTAATGGATGTAATGAGGGAAGAATTAACGGTTCTCGAATCAAACAAACGGCTTCAAAAGCAAGTTTCTGAAAGTAAACGCTTTGTCGCAGAGCAGCTTCGAGGTGTGTCAGAGGTAATGGATGATTTTGCAAAAGAAATTCTAAAGGAACGTCATCACCATGAACAGCAGGAGATGCAGGTAATTCAGGGACTTGAGCACATGGGTATAGAATTGGAGAAGTTAGACATTTTCAGCTTGGATAAGGGAGATATTGATATCGAAATGATGGTTAATCTTTATGAATACCGAGGTGAAGGTGCAAAGTTAATTGCCCCTATGCTTTCGGATATTCTAAACGAAGCTGTTGTTGTGAAGCAGGAAGAGATATCACCATTTCCAAATGGTAGTTGCTTTATCGTGTTTGGTTCAGCAAAGGAATACACAGTAGAAACGAAGGTCTCACATGCAGCTAAGGGGGGCGGCATTATTTCGGGAGACAGCTACACAACAATTGAGCTGGGTGCGGGTAAATATGCGATGGCAATTAGTGATGGAATGGGAAATGGTGAACGAGCGCATGAGGAAAGTGTAGAAACGTTACGTTTATTGCAGCAAATTTTACAGACTGGAATACCAGAAAAGGTTGCTATTAAATCGATCAACTCAATTCTTTCATTGCGTTCAACAGATGAAATGTTTGCAACACTCGATCTTGCTGTAATTAATTTGCATGATGCAGCTGTTCGCTTTCTGAAAATTGGATCGACTCCGAGTTTTATTAAACGGGGAGATGAAATGATTAAGATTGAAGCGAATAATTTACCGATGGGAATTATTCAAGAATTTGATGTTGATATCGTAAAAGAACAATTAGTAGCAGATGATCTCTTAATTATGATGAGTGACGGTATTTTTGAGGGACCTAAGCACGTTGAGAATGTGGACATATGGTTAAAGCGAAAAATACGGGAAATGCAAACTGTAGATCCACAGGAGGTAGCAGACTTATTATTGGAAGAGGTAATACGTACTAGATCAGGGGAAATTGCAGACGATATGACAGTGATGGTTGCAAAAATCTGTAAAAATACACCACAATGGGCAGCTATACCATCAACGCATAAGCACGCACAGTAAAGGAAATCAAAGCAGTTTGTTACACGTGAACACACAACCACCTCCGTATATTTTTCAATAATTTTGGCGATGATGGTTAGGAAAGAGTTGGAGGTGGATGGTATGAAAAAAGGTACGCTAAAACAAATCTTGTTAATCACAGATGGATGCTCAAATAAAGGTGAGGACCCCTCTGGAACAGCAACACTTGCTCATCAGCAGGGAATAACCGTCAATGTTATTGGCATCATGGATGATGATCAAACCGAACAGCCAGAAGGATTAGAAGAAGTGGAGGAAATTGCTCTTTCTGGAGGTGGTGTAAGCCAGATTGTCTACAAAAAATCTTTATCACAAACTGTTCAAATGGTGACAAAGCAAGCAATGACGCAAACATTACAGGGCTTTGTTAACCAAGAATTGCAACAGATTCTTGGTCCTAACAAAACGATGGACGAATTGGAACCGGATAAACGCGGTGAAATCATGGAAGTTGTGGAAGAGTTGGGAGAGACGTGTGATTTAGAAGTTCTTGTATTGGTTGATACGAGTGCAAGTATGAATGATAAATTACCCACTGTAAAAGAGGCATTGATAGATTTATCAATTAGTCTCAATGCACGAATAGGACGTAACCGTTACTGTGTTTTTACCTTTCCTGACCGACGAAAGGACATTAAAAAAATATTGGATTGGTCGCCAAAGCTTGACTCCATATCAAGCATATTCCCTAAACTAACAAGCGGAGGGATTACCCCAACAGGACCAGCACTACGTGAAGCGATGTATCAGTTCGGAAAAGATAATTTGTTAAGGAGCTTTAACGATGAAGATGAACCACCAATCGAAGAAGCATGGTATTGAGCTTAAAGCGGGAAAACAAATCACAGGGAAATGGCATAATAAAAGTTACACGGTTTTAAAAAAGCTTGGTAGTGGCGCTATCGGGAGTGTTTACCTTTGTGATGCAGGCGGAAAACGTGTAGCTCTAAAAATCAGCGAAAAAAGCATGTCAATGACGATGGAGGTCAATGTTTTAAAATCATTTCAAAAGGTCCAAGGTAGTAGACTTGGACCTCATTTGATTGACGTTGATGACTGGGTTATAACAAGCGGCAATACATTATCCTTCTATGTGATGGAATATATCCGCGGGCAATCATTATCTACTTTTATCAAACAACATGGAAGTACCTGGATTGGCGTTTTTATGCTTCAGCTCCTTGATGATTTAACTGAGCTTCATAAAGCAGGATGGGTGTTTGGTGATTTAAAAGAGGAAAACTTGTTAATTGCCCATACTACACGAAAAATTCGATGGATTGATGTTGGAGGAACAACTCAAATTGGGAGAGCAATTAAGGAGTATACCGAGTTTTACGATCGTGGCTATTGGGGAATGGGTTCTAGACGTGCAGAACCAAGCTATGATTTATTTTCCCTTGTAATGGTTTTTGTTAAGGTATTTTACCCAAACCAGTTTGAGAGAAATGGTAAAGACGGTGAAGTAGTAATCCTGTCAAAGATAAAGGAAGTTGCTCCACTGAGGCCATATTTACCTTGTCTTGCTAAAGCTGTCCAGGGAAAATACCAATCTACTACAGAAATGAAACATGATCTTGACCATATTTTTAATAGCCCAAAGTCAAGCCCTTCGAGAAAACGCAAAAGTCAGAAGGCATCTATCTTAGTGGAGTCTACAGGTATTTCATTAGTGGCGCTATTCTATTATATCGTATCCTTGCTCCTGCCTTAACAGAATGTCCTTCTCCAAACAGTATATGCACTTTTTTATAAGGTATGAAAGTATAAAAAATTTGGCTTTGTTAAGCTTGCATACAGTAACAGCCACGTCCAGCTCCAGCGCCCAGAGACTAGCGAGACTTCCCTCGCCTTCGTACGATAAGTCAACATCGGCTTCTCCCCCAGAGGAAGGCCGACTAAAAGCGGACTTGCCGTCCAACGTCGGCATACCCCTGTTGCAGGGGTATGTTTCCTTTATCTCCTACGGCTCAGTCCAGTCCGTACGTCTCTACCCAGGGCGCTTGCGCTTTTGTTCCTAGAATAAGGTATGATAAGATATAAGGGTTAACTAATATCTTGATTTGAAGGTGAAAGAAAAATGGAAGACAGCGTGCTAACGTTTATGAAACTAAATGGACTAGTAAAACGTAACACAACTATACTGGTTGGTGTTTCAGGTGGTCCTGATTCGATGGCGCTTCTTTATTTTCTTCATTCTTTAAAAGAGAAGTGGAACTTAAAACTTGTAGCTCTGACAGTTGATCACCAGTTGCGAGGAGAAGAATCTAAGGATGACTCCCGCTTTGTAAAAAAAATGTGCGAAAAATGGAATATCGAATTTTGTGGAACTTCTTTGGATGTCCCATCGTATAAAAAGAGTAACCATGTTGGAACACAGGTTGCAGCAAGAGAGCTACGGTATCAGTTTTTTTCTGAAAAAATGTACGCATACAATGCAGACTACCTCGCCCTTGGCCATCATGGAGATGATCAGATTGAAACCATGGCTATGGCTTTTGTCCGTTCAGCTAACAGCAGAGCAATGTCAGGCATACCCGTAAAGCGCCCATTTAGCTGTGGCACCATTGTTCGCCCATTTCTAGGAATAACGAAAAAAGAAATTAAGCGCTATTTACAATCAAATGAAATTGAATCAAGGCTTGATCCATCAAACTTAGAGACAGATTACACAAGGAATTATTTCCGCGAATATATAATCCCGTTACTAAAAAGTCAAAATAATAATATCCATTATACAGTACAGAAATTAAGCATGTATTTGAAATCTGATGAGGATTATTTAACAAATGAAGCACAAAAGCTTTTATATCAAGACGTTTTACTGAATGAAAATGATAAATCTGCTTCATTCAACATTGATTTATTTCAAAGCTACCACACTGCTTTACAAAGAAGAGTCTATCATCTAATATTAAAGCATCTGTATGATGAATTACCTAAAAATTTATCGTACATGCACGAGGAACAATTTTTATCATTAATAAATAATCAAAAAGCTAATGGTAGATTGGACTTTCCTCACGATCTAAAGGTGATAAAATCCTATCGTACACTTACCATCTGCTTCGAAAAAAATCTATCTGAGTCTACCCCTTACCATGAAGTTCTTATCATTCCCGGGCAAGTGTTATTACCGAATGGTACAATTATTCAAGCCCAATTTACAGAAGAACAATATAAAGAAAGTAAGGATTATTACTTGTGCAATAAGAATCAGGTTGCATTACCATTACATATTAGAACACGAAAGACTGGGGATAGAATGACTTGGAAGGGATTAAGTGGAAGCAAGAAGATCAAAGATATATTTATTGATGAAAAGATTCCAACAGGGTTGCGTGACACCTGGCCAATAGTGACAGATAACAACGGCGAGATCCTGTGGCTAGTAGGTTTAAAAAAAGGTGGACCAATAAATCAAACAGAAGACGCCTCATTTATTCAATTATATTTGGAAAAAGCTACTATGTAGGAGGAACAGGCATGCATGACGACATTGAACAAATTTTGGTAACAAAAGAGGAAATCGCAAAAAAGTGTGAAGAAATAGGCAAACAATTAACTGAGGAATACAATGGTAAATTTCCGCTCGCAATTGGTGTTTTAAAAGGCGCTATGCCATTCATGTCTGATGTGTTGCGCTATATGGATACACACCTGGAAATGGATTTTATGGACGTTTCAAGTTACGGAGGGAAAACGCGATCATCTGGAGAAGTTAAAATAGTTAAGGATTTGAACACGCAAGTAGAAGGAAGAGACTTGCTAATTATTGAAGACATTATTGACAGTGGTCTAACACTCAATTATTTAGTCGATTTATTTAAATACCGTAAAGCAAAATCAATCCGAATTGTAACCCTGTTGGACAAACCTTCTGGTAGGACTGCAGACATTAAGGCGGATGTTATTGGGTTTAAAATACCAGACGAATTTGTAGTTGGTTATGGATTGGATTATGAAGAAAAATACCGTAACTTACCATACATAGGTGTTTTAAAACCAAAAATATACAGCAGTGAAGAGGTATAGCAATATTTACTTCATTTTTTCACAAAATGATTGGTATTACTTCATCGAACATGATGTAAAATAGGAACAGAAGTTAACTTGGACTTCCTGCCATATTCAGGTATCGAAACAAGTAGGTGTAAGAAAGAGTTAAGTTTTAATATCTCTTAATAAAAAATAGTAAAAAAACAGTGACATATCTGAGTGGAATTAGTTGTATTCAAACTTTTTCCTGTGTTAGTATGTTATATAGTTTTTCCCGTCTGGGAGGAGGTTGACAATGAAACGATTAATGCGCAATGTGTTCTTCTGGTTCTTGATTTTTCTAGTAGTTGTAGCAGTTATAGAATTATTTAGAGGCCAGGATGAACAGGCAACAGAATTTAATGTAGAAGACTTTATGCAGGAACTCAACAATGGTGACATTGAAGAAATGACCATGCAGCCTGTTAATAAAGTTATTAGAATAACAGGTGAGTTGGCAAATGGGGATCAATTTATTGCCCAAGTACCTGAGAACACAGATATTGTTGCAAACATTTATGATATAGCAACAGAACAAAGTATATTGCATGTTGAACAAGAAGAGCAGCCAAGCGGGTGGGTCACATTCCTTACGACGATGATCCCGTTTTTAATAATAGGTTTATTCTTCTTCTTTATTCTTAGTCAATCACAAGGTGGCGGTGGCGGCCGAGTGATGAACTTTGGTAAGAGTAAAGCGAAGATGTTCACAGAGGATAAGAAAAAGGTTCGATTTAAAGATGTAGCTGGAGCAGACGAAGAAAAGCAAGAGCTTGTGGAAGTTGTTGACTTTTTGAAAGACCCACGGAAGTTCGCAGCAGTGGGGGCGCGTATTCCTAAGGGTGTTCTATTAATAGGACCTCCTGGTACAGGTAAGACACTACTTGCGCGTGCAGTTGCTGGTGAAGCCGGAAAACCATTTTTCTCTATAAGTGGTTCCGATTTCGTTGAAATGTTCGTCGGTGTTGGTGCTTCGCGTGTACGTGATTTATTCGAAAATGCAAAGAAAAATGCGCCATGTATTATCTTTATTGATGAAATTGATGCAGTAGGTCGCCAACGTGGAGCTGGTCTTGGTGGTGGACACGATGAACGTGAACAAACATTAAACCAACTTCTTGTTGAAATGGATGGTTTTGGTGTGAATGAAGGAATAATTATTATCGCAGCAACAAACCGACCAGATATTCTTGATCCAGCATTATTACGTCCAGGTCGATTTGACCGTCAGATTACTGTTGAACGTCCAGATCTTAAGGGACGAGAAGAAGTACTCGCAGTTCACATTAAAGATAAACCAATTAGTGCTTCAGTAGATTTAAAAACAATTGCAATGCGTACGCCTGGCTTTTCTGGTGCAGACTTAGAAAACCTGTTAAATGAGGCAGCATTAGTCGCAGCGCGTTCCGACAAGACAGAAATTGATATGTTCGACGTTGATGAAGCAATAGATCGAGTTATTGCAGGACCACAGAAAAAAGGTAAAGTAATTTCGAAAAAAGAACGTAATATAGTGGCATACCACGAGAGTGGACACACTATTGTAGGTATGGTCTTAGACGATGCAGACTTAGTTCATAAAGTTACTATAATACCTCGTGGGCAAGCAGGCGGATACGCTGTAATGCTACCAAAAGAAGATCGATACTTTATGACCAAACCGGAGTTATTTGATAAAATCACTGGATTATTAGGTGGCCGTGTAGCCGAAGAAGTAATATTTGGTGAAGTAAGTACTGGTGCATCCAATGACTTCCAACGTGCTACAGCAATTGCACGTAAAATGATTACCGAATACGGTATGAGTGATAAAATAGGACCACTGCAATTTACTAGTGGTGGGGGCAATCAAGTATTTCTTGGACGTGACATTCAAAACGACCAGACATATAGTGATGAAATTGCTCATGATATTGACCAGGAAATGCAGAACTTTATTAACTTCTGTTATGACCGGGCAAAACAAATTCTTACCGAGAATAAGGATAAGCTAGAACTCATTGCACAAACATTGTTAAAAGTGGAAACTCTAGATGCGAAGCAAATTAAATCATTGTTTGAAGATGGTGTGCTTCCAGAACCGGTAGAAGTAGAAAAAACCACTACTAGTGCTTCTGCAGAGGATAAGGATCTTGTCGTTAATATCCAGTCCAAAGATGAAGATACTAAGCCTGAAACATTTGATGAAGCAAAAGAAAAGGCAGACAAAGAATTAGAAGCTGATGTTCATGATGATGAAGATAAAAATGACTCTGATTCTAAAGATTCAACTAAAAAAGAATAATGGTGTTAGTAGAAACAGCCCTTCACGATATTGAGGGGTTGTTTTTATGTGAAACAAGAAATAAAATTGTGATATATTGTAAGTACTTATGGTAAGTTGGAAAGGTATGAACTAAGCGATGCTTTTTGTTCTGGATGTTGGAAATACCAATACTGTTTTAGGAGTATTCGAGAACGATCAATTAGCATATGAATGGCGGATTAAGACTGATCGCTATAAAACTGAAGATGAATTTGGTATGCTGATAAAATCATTATTGGAACACAGAGGGATTGATTTTGATGACATAGACGGAATTATTATTTCCTCTGTAGTTCCGCCAATTATGTTTGCTTTAGAAAAAATGTGCAGAAAATACTTTAATCAGGAAGCATTGGTAATTGGAAAAGATAGTGTCCAATCATTTTTGCCGATGAAGTACCCCAATCCAAAAGAGATTGGTGCTGATAGGATCGTAAACGCAGTTGGTGCTTTAGAAGAATATGGAGCACCTTTGGTCATTATTGATTTTGGAACTGCAACAACATATTGCTACGTTAATGAGAAGAAGGAATATGAAGGTGGTGCAATTGCGCCGGGGATTCATATATCACTCGAAGCGTTGTATCAAAAGGCGTCAAAGCTTCCTAAGGTAGAGATAACCAGTCCATCCAATGTGATTGGAACTTCAACTGTTGAAGCGATGCAGGCGGGGATATATTATGGTTATATAGGGCAAGTTGATGAAGTGGTTACAAGGATAAAAGAACAGGTAAATACAAATCCTACAGTTGTTGCAACTGGCGGATTAGCAAAGTTAATTGCAGATGATTCAAAGACAATAGATCATGTAGATCCAAACCTCACTTTAAAAGGTCTTTATATTATTTATAAACGCAACCAAGAGTTACAAACTAAAGAAAATAACTCTATTAAGTATTGAGCATTGTCTCTTTTTCTAGGCAAAATAAAGTATAAATAATTTTATTCTGCATAAATGCACTTAGGGCTTTCGCTATAAAGCCTAGCGATAAGCTAAGTTTTCTAAGCAAATTTTAATTTTAATTAACTGTGTCCATTAATTAATCAATTTAACAACACTCTTGGCCATGCAGCAGACAGTTTAACATGATAGGATTTCAGCAGAAAATTGCATAGCACTAAAAAAGTGTTTCCTTTTTCAGCATAAGTGCATAGGGCCTGGCGATAAGCCAAGTTTTCTAAAAAGCTTAACTGTCTGGCTAAGGGCTGTTCTCATAAAGGAGAGTTTCATCATGAAGGATTATTTAGTTAAAGCAATAACATATAACGGAACAGTAAGAGCCTATGCAAGTGTTACAACCGCAACAGTAGGCGAGGCACAACAACGTCAGGATTCATGGGCTACAACTTCTGCAGCTCTGGGTCGAACCATTACAATTACTGCTATGATGGGTGCAATGTTAAAGGGCGATGATTCGATAACTGTCAAGGTAGAAGGTAACGGTCCAATTGGGCCAATTATTGCTGATGGCAATACACATGGAGAAGTGTGTGGTTATGTTTCTAACCCCCATGTTGATTTTGATTTAAATGAAAAAGGTAAACTTGACGTTGCAAAAGCAGTTGGTACAGAAGGAAGTATTAGTGTCATTAAAGATCTAGGATTAAAGGATTATTTTACAGGACAAGTTCCAATAGTTTCTGGAGAAATTGGCGAAGATTTCACGTATTACTTTGCTAATTCTGAACAAATTCCATCAGCTGTAGGTGCAGGAGTCTTAATAAACCCAGACCACTCCGTCTTAGCTGCAGGAGGGTTTATTGTCCAGGTTATGCCAGGTGCAGAAGACGAGGATATTGAAAGGTTAGAGAAACAAATACAAAGTTTCCCTGCAATCTCCTCGTTAATTCGTGAAGGAAATTCACCGGAAGAGATTCTGCAAAAGCTATTTGGTGATGAAGAGGTAAAAATACTTGAAACGTTACCTATCACTTTTAAGTGTAAGTGCTCAAAAGAACGAATAGAGCAAGCAATTAGTGGGTTAGGCAATGAAGAAATTGAAAAAATGATTGATGAAGATCACGGAGCTGAGGCAACCTGCCACTTCTGTAATGAAATATATCAATTTAACGAACAAGAACTTGAATTACTCAAACAAACAGATAAATAAGAAGATAGGGAGCTTTATATGCCAAAAAAATTATTACTGGGGATAATAGTTGTTCTGATTATCACGAATGTAGCAACACTTTTATTTTGGAATAAGCAAGATGGTAAAGTAGCAATAAATACAGAGAACGCAGAAGTTGATGTTAAAGAACCAGTGGCAACCGTAGGAGAAGAAACAATTTCATTTGATTCGTGGATGAATGAGCTGCGTGAGACACACGGTAAAGCAGAACTAAAACAGATGATTGATAAAAAGATTGTTACTAAATTAGCTGAAGAAAATGACATAAAAATCAGTGATAAAGTTATCAAGCGTGAACTTGCTTTGTTAACTGGAATGCAGGGGCCAATGTCTCCAAAGGAATCTGAACAAAAGGAAAAAGAATGGCGAAAAGATATTATTTATCGCTATCAATTGGGAGCCCTGCTGACGAAAGGCACCACTATTCCGGAAGATGAAATGAAAGCTTATTATGACACGTATAAGAAACAATATAATTTTTCTGAATCAATGAAGGTATCACATATAATCGTTAGTGATATGGAAACAGCTAAAAAGGTGAAAGAGGAACTGGATAACGGTGCTTCATTTGAATTACTAGCTAAAGAATATTCGATTGATGAGGACACTAAAAAAGATGGTGGGTATCTGGGTTATTTTCAAACCAATAGCCAATTTTTACCTATGGGTTACTACGATGCCGCTAAAAAAATGGAAGAGGGAACATACAGTGAGCCATTTAAGAGTAATACTGGGGTAGCCATTATTCTTCTTCATAGCCTATTACCGGATATTAACTTTTCCTATGACGAAATAAAACCTTACCTCCAAAGAGAATTGGCTCTAGATGAAATGAACCAGTCATTAACTACGAAACCACTCTGGGACAAGCTTGATATTCAATGGATCTACGGTGATAAACAAGAATAATAGTATTAAATTGTGTATTGTTTGACAATTTACACTTCACCGCGTACATTAGAATTAAATCATATTAAGTTACTAGGAATTAGGAGGATGTCAAATGAGAGTTGCAGACAGTATAGTTGGTTTGATTGGTGAAACGCCATTGGTGAAATTAAATCGATCAGCAGATCCGGATAGTGCAGATGTGTATTTAAAACTAGAATTTATGAATCCAGGTAGTTCAGTTAAGGACCGAATTGCTTTAAGTATGATAGAGGCAGCAGAGGAATCCGGGGCATTAAAAGAAGGTGATACCATTATTGAACCAACAAGTGGTAATACTGGGATTGGCCTGGCAATGGTTGCTGCTGCAAAAGGTTATAAAACAATTCTAATTATGCCGGATACCATGAGTCAAGAGCGCCAAAAGTTGTTACGTGCTTATGGAGCAACACTGATTTTGACCCCTGGTTCAGGTGGAATGAATGCAGCCATTAAAAAGGCTGAAGAATTAAAAGAAGAGAATGGCTATTTTATGCCACAACAGTTTAATAATAAGGCTAACCCTGCAGTACACGCGCGCACTACAGGAAAAGAAATAGTTGAACAGATGAAAGATGGATTGGATGCTTTTGTTTCAGGTATCGGAACTGGTGGAACAATTACAGGAGCCGGTAAAGTGTTAAAAGAGCACTTTAAAGGATTAAAGGTATATGCAGTTGAACCAACTGATTCCGCAATCTTATCTGGTGGCTCACCAGGACCGCATAAAATACAAGGACTTGGAGCAGGCTTTGTTCCAAAAGTACTGGATACTGACGTTTATGATGAGGTCATCCGTGTTTCTAATGAAGAAGCATTTGCAACGTCACGTGAAGTTGCTAAGAAAGAAGGAATTCTTGGTGGAATTTCTTCAGGAGCTGCAGTAAGTGCCGCTAAACAGGTGGCAAAAAAGCTTGGCAAAGGTAAAAAGGTTGTTGTTGTACTTCCAGACAATGGAGAACGTTATCTATCAACACCGTTATACCAATTCGATGACGAATAATTAGATAAGTGTAAGGGACTTGTGCCGTTTAGCGGTGCAGGTCCTTTTTTTTGCAGGTAAGAAAGTATAAATCCTTTCTTACTGCATAAGTGCAACTAGTGCTTTCGCCATTAAGGCTTGGCGATAAGCCAAGTTTTCTAAAAAAATTTTCTTTCCTAATCAAGTCTAAAAACTAGCATTATAAAAAGGTTGAAAACTTGTATTTGGATTTTACACAACATTAAGGACTTGACTCTTTCACGACGCCGTTCCGGCAGAATACTTCGCTTTCCGCGGGCACGGCCTCAGCCTCCTCAGAAGCAAAGAACGCTGCTTCCGGGGTCTTCGGACGCGTGCTGTTCTAAGCAGGATTCTTCGTATTCTGACTCCACTAAGATAGAAAACTGCGCATGACCCCTATGTTTCATGGGACTCCTTCTCCCTTGAAAAGCGAGTGTTTTTCCGTAGCGCTGGATCAGCACCAATCTAATAAAGGATGGTAGGAAACAAACATACCAGTTACGTCACAGTCTATACATTTTGTGTCTAAAACAACAATCTTTTAGAAAACTAGGTGATACAGCAAACGTTATTTACGCTTATTGACTGTTATGATACGATTATAAAGAATATGCCGTTGGAAGAAGGTATGATCTATGGATACAATATTGAAGACAAAATCGGTCACTTATGATTTATCAAAAAGAACACATATAATGGGTATTTTAAATGTTACACCAGATTCCTTTTCAGATGGTGGCAGCTATACAACCATCGAAGAAGCAGTTAAACAGGCAATAGAAATGGAGAAACAAGGTGCTGATATACTGGATATAGGTGGAGAATCCACACGCCCTAATCACCAGCCAGTTTCTATTGAAGAGGAAATCAACCGTATAGTGCCAGTCATAGAAGCGATAAAAGGCGCTGTAAACATTCCAATCTCGATTGACACATATAAGGCGGAAACAGCGAGAAGAGCTATACAAGCTGGAGCAACAATAATCAATGATGTTTGGGGTGCAAAAAAAGATCCTGAAATAGCTAAGGTTGCAGCAGAATATGATGTACCAATTATATTAATGCATAACCGTACGAATAAAAATTACCAATCATTAATAGATGACTTGAAGGATGACCTATTAGAAAGTGTGGATATCGCATTACGTGCAGGCGTAAAAAAAACGAATATCATTTTAGATCCCGGAGTTGGTTTTGCTAAAACTGCAACAGATAATCTTGTGGTTATGAACCATTTGGAAGACATTGTTGCAATGGGATTTTCGGTACTATTGGGAGCATCCCGTAAATCATTTATTGGTCATATATTAGACGTCCCACCTATCGAACGAGACAATGGGACAGGTGCAACAACCTGTATAGCCGTACAAAAAGGTGTACAAATTGTTCGGGTTCATGATGTAAGACGTAATGTTGAATTAGCTAAAATGATGGATGCAATGCTTGCTGGAGGTATAGCTAAAGATGGATAAAATCATATTAAAAAATCTACAGTATTATGGATACCACGGGTTGTTGCCAGAGGAAACGAAATTAGGCCAACGGTTTAACGTGGACGTAGAACTAGCAGTTGATTTGAAGAAAGCTGGTCTAAGCGACAAAATGGAGGACTCTATTCATTACGGGCAGGCTTATGAAGTGGTTCGTTCCATTGTAGAAGGCGACCCGAAGAACCTGATTGAGTCTGTTGCTGAGGAAATTGCCAATAATCTATTCAAGAATTTTGATTTACTGCAGGCTTGTACGGTAAGGGTTATAAAGCCTAACCCTCCAATTGATGGGCATTATGAGTCTGTGGCAGTAGAGATATATAGGGAGAAAAAATTATGAATACAGTGTTTTTGGGACTAGGTACAAATATTGAATCGCGTTTTACCCATTTGCAAAAAGCGCTGCAAGAATTAAAAAAGAATGAGTATGTGACGATTGTGGACCAGTCATCTATTTACGAAACTGCTCCTGTGGGGTATAAAGACCAGGCAGATTTCTTGAATATGGTTATAAAAATTGGAACATCTTATACACCTTTAGATTTGCTAGATGTAACACAACGAATTGAAAAAAGTCTAGGGAGGAAACGTGGAATTAGATTCGGACCTCGTACGATAGACCTTGACATTTTAACCTATAATCATGAAAATAGAAAAACAGAAAGATTAATTCTACCTCATCCACGTATGTATGAACGTGCATTTGTACTAATACCATTAAATGAATTGGATTGGTCCCTGCCTCTAAATGATGAAGGGAAAAGTGTGGCAGACTACGTTAACGAGTTGACTCAGCAAGATGTAAAGGATGTTAGAAAATGGACACCGCCAAGACAGGAAGAAGAATAAAGGCATTCCGTAAATTAAAAGGCTACACACAAATTAATTTAGCAAAAGCATTACACGTTTCCATCTCCGAATTGCGTGCGGTAGAGCGTGGTGTTAAGGAAACTCCTGATATACTGCTTGACCAAATATCGTCTTTATTATCAGTTTCAAGGGAAGAGTTAATTGGGCAGACGGAAATAAAGGATGTTAAATAATGTTCCGAATTGGTGATATAACAATTCCAAACAAGTAGTTCTGGACCCTATGGATTAATCATGTAGAAACACGCGAAGGCTTACTGGAAGTATTATATTCTTATGCAAAAGAATTAGAGGCGAGCGTTGCTTCATAATATAATCCCCCTAGGAAATAGCCCTATTCCTGCCGGTTTCGTACTGGCATTTTTTTATTTTACAGAACTTAAAACGAGAAAGCCTATTCCTCCAGGTGCGGGATCAATCGCTTTCCTTTTAAATTAACGACTTTTTTACTTTTGTATCTATCTAATGCATGAAATAAAGTTTTATTTCCTATATAATGAACAAAAACCACGCTTGTTCAAGAATTAGAGAAGTTATCCTTGTAATCATAGCCTAGATAAAACAAGCAACTACTGTGTAAAAATAAAAATTGTAACTATTGGAGTGATGATGGTGTCAGAAGAAATAAATGAACAAATGCGCGTACGTCGAGAAAAGCTAACCACCTACCGAGAGCAAGGGATTGATCCTTTTGGAGGTAAATTTGACCGCACCCATACTGCCGAAGCATTAGCTGGTGAATACGATTCGTTTTCCAAAGAAGAGTTAGAGGAGAAAACGGATCAAGTTACCATAGCTGGACGCATGATGACTAAACGTGGAAAAGGAAAAGCAGGATTTGCTCATGTCCAGGACCTAAGTGGCCAAATACAAATTTATGTGCGTAAAGATATGATTGGTGATGAAGCTTACGATCTATTTAATTCAACAGACATGGGAGATATCATCGGGGTAACTGGTGTTATGTTTAAGACAAAAGTGGGAGAAATATCTGTAAAGGCTACTGAATTTCATCTTTTATCAAAGTCTTTACGTCCTTTACCGGAGAAATATCACGGGCTAAAGGATATAGAACAACGCTATCGTCAGCGTTATCTGGATTTAATTACTAATGAGACTAGTAGAGAAACGTTTATATTGCGAAGTAAAATCATCCAATCAATGCGTAAATATTTAGATGCAAGTGGATTTTTAGAAGTTGAAACACCGATGATGCATGGGATTGCAGGTGGTGCATCAGCGCGACCATTCGAAACACACCATAATGCATTAGACATTCAATTATTTATGAGGATTGCAATAGAGTTACACCTAAAACGATTAATTGTAGGTGGTATGGAAAAGGTGTATGAAATTGGACGAGTCTTTCGTAATGAAGGGGTTTCGACCAGACATAACCCTGAGTTTACAATGATGGAACTATATGAAGCATATGCTGATTTCCAAGATGTTATGGAGCTTACGGAAAATTTGATTGCACATATTGCAAGTGAAGTTTTAGGAGATACAACGCTAATGTATGGTGACGTAGAAGTGTCACTTGCTCCAAAATGGAAGAGGCTGCATATGGTTGATGCAGTGAAGGAATACGCCGGTGTGGATTTTTGGGAAAAGTTAAGTGATGAAGAAGCTCGTGCTTTAGCGAAAGAACATGGAATAAAAATTCAGGACTCGATGACATTTGGACATGTAGTGAATGAGTTCTTTGAACAGAAAGTTGAAGAAGAACTAATTCAACCAACCTTTATCTTTGGTCACCCTGTAGAGATTTCACCACTCGCTAAGAAAAATAAAGAAGATGAACGGTTTACCGATCGATTTGAACTATTTATTGTTGGACGTGAACATGCAAATGCTTTTAGTGAATTAAACGATCCAATAGATCAGCGTGAACGTTTTGAATCACAGCTTAAAGAGCGTGAACAGGGAAATGATGAGGCGCACTTAATGGATGATGATTTCATAGAGGCATTAGAATATGGTATGCCACCTACTGGGGGACTCGGTATTGGTATTGACCGTCTGGTTATGCTTTTAACCAATTCGCCTTCCATTAGAGATGTATTATTATTTCCGCAAATGCGTAATAAATAAATAGAGGATAGTAGGTTATACTAGAACATCTAAGGAAACCGTAATGGGGGACTTAGGTGTTCTTTTCTATTAAGTATGCTACTCAAGATCACCGTAATGCTTATGTTGACAGCCTAGCTAATGGCCTTGTTAGTGAACTTATATAGGAAGTTTTGTTGTGCAGATGGTTAGGTTAAATTCATTTTGATAATTACCAATTATTTCTTTTTAATATTTCTCTTGATTTCATCATGGAATCATGGTAAATTAGTTTACGTTGTCTTTTAAACAACTCTACTATCGCTTTCAAACAATAACTAATTAATTCATAAAAAGTTATTGACTTTATCAATTATAAATGATATATTAATAAAGTCGCCAATTTGAGACGGCAGTTGAAAT
>NZ_JBMERP010000054.1:0-23472 GCF_049310925.1 Virgibacillus sp. DJP39
CTCGACAGCCTGAAGACAGGCCTTCCCTTTAAAGGAAGTCCTGTCTTTTGTGTTACTTGATTCTAACTTCATACCATATTTTTTTAGGGGTACGATTGCTTGTTCCAGATAACTTCATCACTTTTGATTTCGGAAATTTAAGTTGGATATATTTTAGTTCCGTACTCGACAACCGTAATTCCCTCACACAAGCTCCATCCTTAAAAGAATCCGATAAAAACTCATCAAACCCATTATTCTTTTGATGGTTCATTCGTCGTTCCTCCCTAATCAGGATTTTATAGCCTACCACAACTCACACTTCATGTTTATGATGAACATCGCTCATTTAGTATCATTAACTATTAACTGCTAAACGGAATTGAAAAGTTGCAATTTGAGGCAACTACAGTTTGACAAACTGATCCTTTTTACTCAGTGCTGCCAGTGCTATCTCACTCTCATTAAATGGAATTTCTTGATCGCCAATAATTTGAGTTGTTTCATGACCTTTACCTGCGATTAGGATTGTATCATCCTTGTCACTCATTTCAATTGCATACTCGATAGCAGCTTCTCTTTTCAAAATTGCTTTGTAGTTACCACTAAAAGTATCCATTGCTTTAGAGATTTCATCAATAATCATCACAGGGTCATGTTTTTTGGGATTGTCTGAAGTAACCACTGAAAAGTCGGCAAAATCAGACGCAATACGGCTCATACCGATACGTTTTTCTTTACCCTTATCACTCGCATCTGCATACACACCAAAAACTAAAATCAATTTCCCCTTAACGTATGGACGAATAGACTCTAGGGCTTTTTCTAATGCAGCTTCAGTATGAGAAAAGTCTACGATGATTTTATAATCTTCGTCCTTATAAATCGTTTCCATCCTACCTCTAATGGATTTAACGTTATTGATACCCTGTTGAATAACAGAGAGAGAGATGCCATTACAATATCCACATGCAATTGCTGCCAAGCTGTTATATACATAAATTTCACCAGGTAAATTCACTGTGATTTCTGCACTTCCAGATGGCGTGTTCACAGTATAGATGGTTCCATCAAACGAATAACGAATATTAGTTGGATAAATGTCAGCCTTTTGTTCGATGCCATATGTAAGTAAAACAGGTTTATATCCTTTGACGCGTTCGATAAGCTTTCTTCCGTAATCATCGTCCAAGTTAACAATATTAAAATCATTTGTTAAGTCAAACAGCTCTGCCTTCGCATTAAAATATTCATCCATATCTTTGTGTAACTCCAGATGATCTGGGCTAAGATTCGTGAAAATTGATGTATTAAACTGACTGTAAGCAACTCGCTTCAAGTTTAAGGCATGTGATGAGACTTCCATAATACAATTATCTGTTTGTAAATCGGTCATTCTTGAGAAAAAATTTTGCAGGTCAACCGATTCTGGAGTGGTATTTTTGTTCTGAATCAGTTCATTACCAATCATAGTTCCTGTTGTTCCAATTAACCCCATTGTTTTGTTTGCCTGCTCAAAGATTGATTTAATAAAATAGGTTGTAGATGTTTTTCCATTCGTTCCAGTGATTCCGATGAGATTTAATCTTTCAGAGGGATTATTGTAAAAATTTGCTGAAACAAGTGCTAAAGCATCTCGTGAATTATCAACTTTTAAAACTGTTACATCCTGTTCTATATGCATATCATATTCCACAATTATAGTCGATGCACCTTGATCTATTGCAGTATTGACAAACTGATGCCCATCAACTTCAAAGCCTGAAATTGCAACAAAAATACTATTATCAGTAACTTCTCTTGAATCAAAAGAGATTCGGCTAATTTCTTTATTTAAGTCTCCTTTTATCTTATCGTACTTCAGACCCTCAATGACAGCAGTTAATAACATCTTTTTCAGCTCCTAACAAAGCATTTCCTTTTTTTATATCATTTGTTTATTTATGTATTACTATTCGTTTTCCACAATATAGAAATTAGATTGGTGAAGACCGCCTCGTCCATTAGAAAACTTGGCTTATGCCAGGCTTTAGACGAAAGCCTTACTTGTATAATGAAAACAATGTCCTTGTAGTAGGACTATTCCTTATTGTTATCATTATACAACAAATTAGGCTTCTATGAATATGCTAGCCACTAGAAAATAATTACTATTAAAATTTATATCGGTTATGCATATACTCAACCCAGCAACGATTCTGGACAGATTCCCCTATACCGTTAGGAATTACGCAACTTGTAAAATTTATAAAAGTTTTTGATAGTTACCTTCGATACTGCATATAGTGGGATAACGATTAGGATACCAACGAAACCATACAAAGCTCCTGCAACTACAAGCAAAAGTATAATTGTCAATGGATGTAAATGTAAACTTTTACCAAATATTGCTGGAGAGATGAGATTTCCCTCTAGCTGCTGAACAATCAGCATTATAATTAAAATATATAACACCATTATCGGATCCTGAATTAACGCAATTAAAATAGCTGGTAAAACCCCTAAAGCAGGTCCGAGTAATGGTATAACCGCAGTTACAATAACAAATAAAGCCAGGATAATCGCATAATTTAAGTCAATAATCATGTATCCGATATACATCAATATTCCATCAACCAATCCCACTGTTAATTGACCAACAATATAGGAAGATAATGTACGGTCGATATCTGTTAAAATTCTTTTTCCCTCACTTGTATGCTTTTCAGGGATAAAATTAAGCAGATAAGGAAGTAGCCTATGGCCGTCCTTTAGAAAGTAAAACAGTATGAATGGAACTAATATCAGCACTGTTGCAATACTCGTTATTGCACCAATTATTGCGGTAATATTATCACTGACTTTTTGCGCAATATTACTTAGAAAAGAAATGGTCTTTTGTTTAATTTCCTCCACTGATAAAACCCCGAAGTTATTTGCCTTAATCAGCTCTTTTGTTTCCTCAAGTGTCTTTTCAACCTTTGAGGGAAGTTGATTGGTTAATTGCTGTGCCTGGTCAACCACTTTCCCGCCGAAAAGTTGTACGAGTATAATAATCAATCCAGCAAACAGTACATAGACTGCAAGTATTGAAATGGAACGGTTCATAAACTTTGGCTTAGAAAACAACGTAACCACAGGTCGAAGGATGTAATAGAACAATCCCGAAAAAACAATTGGAAAAAACAAAACTGTAACTAGTTTTTGGAATGGATTCAGGAAAAAGTCAATTTTACCAAGGAAATATATACATAGCAATATTACCAGTGTACCTAACGCATATTTAAAAAAGGGATGTCGAACCCACATTCTTGCACACCTACTTTACTGAGTTTATTAGTAGCCTTTACCTTTTTTGCAACATTACTAAACAGTCGTCTTAAAGTTCTACAATATTTCACATGCAAAAGGTATCTGCAGGAAAGACAATAATAGAATGAAAACAGCCTAAATGGGACATGGTATCACTGAAAGGAGTGGATTTCATGGAACAGACATGGTTGTCATTAGTACCTTTTCTAGTTGTAATTGGGATGTCCATTTGGTTAAAAAAGATATTGCCTGGACTTGTCCTGGGATTATTGGTTGGTACGTTACTTGTTGAGGGAAGTCTTTTAGACGGTGCACAACAAACTATTACATACATTATCACGACTTTATCGGATGAAACCAACATTAAAATCATTGGTTTTCTGTATTTATTCGGAGGATTAGTTGGGATGATGACGATTTCAGGTGGCATAAAAGGGTTCGCAGACTGGATTGGTGAAAAAATACAGTCTCAACGCGGACTACTCATTCTAATTTGGTTAACACTTCCTTTTACATTTATGATGCCTATGTTTCGAATTATGATGATTGGGCCGGTCGTCAAATCTATTATGGAAAAGATGAAGTTATCTAAACAAAAAGTAGGATTTACGATGGATGTTTCTACGGTATCTGTTATTGTTCTTTTACCTGTAGCAACTGCGTTCGTTGGTTTTATGATTTCTTTGGTTGAAAACGGAATCCAAAAGCAAAACCTTTCAGAATCCTCTTATGAGATTTTTCTACTTAGTATTCCATTTAATTTTTTTGCTATCACAATGCTTGTAATTGGCCTTATTCGTACCTTTTGGTCATCAAACAAAAAAGAAGATGGATCAGAGCAACAGAAGAAAACAAATGAAGTGAAACACGATTTTCACACCCTAGGTCGAAAGAAGGA
The DNA here is from genome assembly GCF_049310925.1 of Virgibacillus sp. DJP39. Classification (NCBI taxonomy): domain Bacteria; kingdom Bacillati; phylum Bacillota; class Bacilli; order Caryophanales; family Bacillaceae; genus Virgibacillus; species Virgibacillus sp. DJP39. The sequence continues at coordinate 4,169 of NZ_JBMERP010000054.1, forward strand.
ACTTTCGATGGTTAAAGCACAGCCATGGAACCTTATCGTACCACTTTTCCTATTGCTGGGGTTGTCTTTGTATCTTTTATGGCTGGATGGGGTTGCAAAAGGTGCTGAAACTGTTTTTCAAGCCTTTTCTACCGCAGATGCAACATTTGTGATGTTACTAGCAATTTTCATAACACTTGTCGTAACGTTTATTTTTTATATGTTTCGTAAGCAATCATTGGATGAGACCATCTACCATTTTTTTGATGGCGGTAATCAGTTGATGCAGGCAATAATTCTTCTGATTCTGGTTTGGGCACTTTCACTCGTTGCTGAGGATTTAGGTTTCTCAAGCTTTATTGGATCTACTTTAGGTACATTTTTACCCAGCTTCACAATACCTGCCATCATCTTTTTCCTTGGGGCGATCGTGGCCTACTTTATCGGTTCATCCTGGGGAACTTGGGGCTTGTTCATGCCTCTCGGAATTACTCTCGCCACTTTAACCGGGGCGTCTCTCCCGATGACCGTAGGAGCTGTTTTTGCCAGTGGTTCATTCGGCGCATTAACTTCACCACTTGGAGATACGACAATTACAACTGCTTCAATCTTAGAAATGGATCTTGTAGAATATGCACGAAATAAGTTGAAAATTTCTTCGATTGGCGCTGCCATATCAATTGTTCTTTATCTTGCAGCTGGTTTCTTTTTCACATAATCAGGCAGAGAAAACAAAACCGTTCAGATGAGTTTTCTGATCGGTTTTTACATAATAATTTATTTTCTCTAATCAACTCTTGGTCCCGTTCGCGGAAAAAAATTTCGGACATTCAGTTAGGTAGCTTTTAACAGGTTCTTTAATAATTTTTATATATATTTCTTCGTTACATATACAGAAGTCATTACAGAAAGAAGCGCGCCATAGTTCAGAGAAAACCTAACCTCATCCCCTACCTTTAGGTCTACTCTCCTGGCATTAATTATTGTATGATCACTACTGGATCCAAGAATTGCAACATCTAGTTCAGGTGTTAAACCTTCAACTAAAACATCCTGGTGTCCAAAGGATGCGATTGCTCGTCTCATTAGACCCAGGTCTTGAAACTTTGGAAGGTTGCCAAATGCATCCTGTCCAATTTCCCCATAAGGTAAAGATGGCTTTATTTTTGATTCAATCACTTCGGATACAAAGATAAATGCGTCTGTAAATAATCCAGGAATAACTTTTCGGTCAAGTGTTTCACGTCCTAAATAGATTGATTCACCCAACCTTAAATTATTTATACTCCCGACATTTGGAGAATCCATAAACCAATTATAGTTAGCTGAATTGCCTCCGGAAACATACAGGAGTGGCAAGGAAAACTTTACATCAACCATTCTGGAAAGTTCTGATAAATAATGCATGTTCTTTTCATTTGGTTTGACGCCCCCAAAGCAGGCAAAATTAGCACCAATACCTACAATAATTACTCCTGAAAGTTTTAAAACCTCTTCAATAAACACTATTAATTGTTCTGGTAGAATGCCCTCTCTCAAATCACCCATTTCTATCATCAGGATAATTTGATGTATCTTATCCTTTCCAACCGCTATTTCAGCAAGCTTTTTTATCACGAAAAGCTCCGTATTCAGACTGATGTCCACATATTGAATAACGGCTTCAGCCTCACTAAGTGCGGGTGATTTCAACAAAACAAACTGTGATGCTATACCTGCATCACGCATTTTCTTGATGTTCTCTATTTTTGAATCTGCAAGCATATTAATCCCACTGTCAACAAAGGTTTTAGCGATCTTTGCATCGCCACATACAGTTTTCGTGACTCCCATAATTCCAATTCCTTTTGAACCATACAATCGGACCAGTTGATCTGCATTATGGGCGATCTTTGCGAGATTTATCTCCACCCTTGACGTGGCAAGTACCGCCGTTTCTATCAATTGACTAATACTTTTTTAGTTTTACTCTTCAACTCAGGATAGACCTCGAAGAACTGATTGATCAGTTTATCACAGCCATATTTTAAGACATCAGTTGTCGGAACGTTAAGGTCCTTTTCATATTCAGAAACGGTATCCAGTACCTCTTTATCAGACATACCTTCATGGTTAATTGTTACCGCTACAACTTTCGATTTTGAAAAAGTTTCAATTAGATCAATTTCACTTTTTAATGTAGGCATTTTCATATAACTGAAGTCTCCAAGGTTTTCCCTTTTTGGTGGATGTTGAACTATGATAGAATTTGGTCTTGATCCTCTAATAATGGAACATGAACTGATATAGGCAGGATGGCTTAATGCGCCTTGTCCCTCAACAATAATAATATCGGGATTTTCATTTTCATATGCTCTCATAACCTGATTCTCAATTTCACCAGTCATAAACTGTGAAGGAATAGCATCTATCGCTACGCCGTATTTTGCACCCTGAATCAATCCTGTCTGTCCTGTCGCCACAAAAGCCACATTCAATCCTTTTTCTTTTAATGCTTCCTCAAGGATCACGGCTGTAGTTCTTTTGCCGACTGCACTGTCCGTACCGAGCACAGCAACGATTGGTGTTTTAATATCTAAGATTCTGCCTGAGAACAGGTGCATATCTTTCTTTTGAGGTGGTTTTCTAACGTCATTGATTGTAACCCCATACTTTACTGAATGATTCATAAATTCTTTATCATCAGTGAGAAATTCGTGAAGTGTGTTAACAATGTTCATTCCTTTTTCCATTGCTGTTAACACAATATCCCTTTCATTATTTTGCAAGAACCCTTCAGAAGGGGCGATTCCGTAAATAAACTGATTCGGTGTTTCAGTCAAATTTTCCAGAGCGTGTTCAAGACTTCTAAACACCGGGATATCGTTTGGTTTCTCTTCAAGGTATTCACCTGCATCCAAACCAGCCTTTGTACTATCGATCACTCCAACTATTTTATATTTTCCAGAACTTCTAACCAGTCCGTTAGCGGTCTTTCCGTCCATTGTACCGAATTTACTTTCGCAATAAACAATTGCTGTTTCTTTCATAAACTTCCACTCCTATTAGTAGTTTTACTGCCATTCTATAGCTTTGGTAAAAATTACCATTTAAATCCAAACAAAAAACACCTTCGTATAATATAAAATAACTTACTGGCGTAGTGCCGAAATTTATTATGCAAGGTGTTTTTCCGAGGTATTCAATTTTTCATTACTATACTTATTAGTATAGCACAGTTCAAACAATTATGTTTTTTTATAACCTTTTATTCCATACTATATGATCATTATTTTATCTTACTAGCATAAATCATGCTTAAAATCTCGTTGAATTGGTGGGTACTAACTTGATAATTATTTGCAACAAGCCACTCAATCAATATGGACCTATCTGCATAAAACTCATCTTCAATTGCTCCAATCGCTTCACTATTACCTGATTCACGAAAGTTTTCAATCACCTCAGCTCGATGTTGTTCATTAAGAAACATTAAGTCCACAATACAAATTTGTCCTTGCCTTTTTAATACACGGTCCATTTCCATGAGTGCTAATATTTTTTCCTTATCAGTCAAATGGTGCAAGGCATAGCTTGTTACAACACTATCCACATGATTATCCATCAAAGGCAATGCTAGAAAATGCCCTTTACGTGTTTCAATGTCAGGAAACTTACTTTTACACATTTGTAACATTTTTTCAGACTGATCGACGCCGATAACCTTCGTATCATTACTTAAAAATTTGGATCCAAGATTTCCAGTTCCAACCCCAATATCCAAGCAAACATGCTCAGACTTTACTCTAATTGTTTCAACTACTTTAGTCAGGGCCTCATCATAGTCCTGATGTACATTAAAGCGATACCCACACATTTTAATGTTCTGATCATAACTATGTGCCTGGTTATCGAAATTCCACTTATCTTTCCAGTTTAATCTAGCGTTTTTCATTTCTTTTAAATGCTGTGATAGGCCAAATATCTCTTCTATTGAATAGGTGTCATCCTTAGTACTGTCTATCATTTGATCAATAGTCCCGATCATATCCTTCATCTCTATCCACTTTTCGAATAATGCTGAGCGTTGAATATTCAAATAATCCCTTATACTCATATCATTGTTTTTCAAAATAACACCTATTTCTTTTACAGGTATTCCAATTTCTCGCATCGCTAAAATAGTACTCAATCTCACTATATCTTTCTCTGTGAATGTTCGGTAGTCATTTTCACTATCTTTTTTTGGGGTAACTAACCCTTTCTCTTCATAAAACCGGATTGATCTCGGTGTTGTATTTAACCGCTTAGCAACTTCTTTTATCTGCATGATTTCAGCTCCTTTAAAATCACTATATACGTTTACGTAACGTTAATGTAAAGATGAGGTTTTAATTTCAATATGCAAAAAGTGCAGCCTTTACACGGCTGCACTTTCACTATTATTTGTTCATACTGGAGAAAAAATCACCTAATGGATCATCATCAAGCTCATTTTCATCTTCCTTATTAGACTGCTGTTGTAAATCTATTTGCATATCATCAATGTTAATATCACCAAGATCGTTAAGACTGGCTTCGCCTTTTGCGGGTGATTCTTCCTCAACAGCAGCTAGCTCGTCAATCGCTTTATTCATGTTACTAGTACTACTATTTAAAGAAGCCAATAGAGATGTGGCACGCATTGGATCACTCAATAACTGGTAGAGGACTGAACCAAGTAAAGCTTCTGAATGCTCATGTTTCATCCAGCTTTTTTGTTCCTTCGTTAATTGCTTAGGAAGTGGAATCGTGACGGTTTCACGTTCTCTGGTATCCGTCTCATTAACCCCATTTAAAACATATTGGGCAATTTTACCAGAAAAATTTCGACGCTCAGTTTCCTTTAGCTTTTGTAACAGCTTTAATACATGGTCTGGTGTATCTGAAGGTATACGAAACGTAATCGACTGTCCACGTTCTATACTTTTTTTAGTATCTGACATACCATCACCCTACTTTGTTTTTTCTGTAACTTTTTCTTCTTTCTTGTCATTTGTATTTTTAGCCATAAAATCAGAAATTAATTTGTAATAAGCGTTTGCCATCATCCAAATGCTTTCATTCTCATCTTCAAAAAATTCGATGTTGTAACCATCCAGCTTATTGTTTAATGCTTTAATATAATCTTTTAGTACTGCTGATCCACCACCAACAAAGTAGCAAATTTCAGATTGGGAATTCTTGGCCCAAACATTCCTTAAATAGCGATATTCTTTCTTAGCAAGCTCCAATAAAATGCGGTCTGTTATATCATGTACATTTGTTCTGCTGCCTTTAACCATAATATGGTGACGATCGTTTTTACGGGTGATTATATCAACCACATCCCGACGACTATCTAATTCAACCCCGTGTTTAGTCCGGATTTCTTCACGAATTTCTTCTAATGATTCAGCAACTCCTAAGTTAAAGCCTTGTGCCTTATCATCGTCAACATTCCGATTACGGATAACTGCGATATCAGTTGATAGTCCGCCAATATCCTGGATTAAAATTTGTTTATCTATTAAATCCTTATTAATAACATTTCTATCATTATCCATAATAAGATTCACATATGCCGCAAAACCTTCAGGATACACTTTTACTTCATCAAACTTAATGTTTACCTTTTTCCCTTGGTATTTAGGTGTAATTAAAAACTCTACCTGGTGAACCGAACCAAGTAATTGCGAACGGTAACCAACGTCTTTTCCTTCTTTCACTTCACGAAGTGGGAGACCAGTTCCAAGTGTATAGTTAGCATTAATGACATTACTTTTGTCTGTTTTGAATTCACTATTACTTACCGCATCTAACGCCAGTGATGCAATTAACATAACAATTGTCTGATCTTCTTCCGATTTACTACTACCTGGATCAAGCTCCGTTGAATTATTAGTTTTAGTCGCTAGATTACCAACGCGGTATACTGCATTGTTCTCTTCTAGAGCAGGGGAGTGGACTCGAATATGTATGTTGTCCAATGGATCCTTTTCATCGAGTTCTTCAATTCCAATTACAGGACGATCTTCTATATCCCTTGCAATTACATTCGGTATATATAGTTCATTTTCCAGTTTTCCAAAATTAGCTTTTAAAGCATCATTTCCTACATCCACAGCTGCGATTCTTGAGTTAGTCATTAGTATTCTATTTCCCCTTTCAAAATTGATACATTTATAATGATAGTTTATTCTATCGAAATAGGCAATCAGACTTTTATCGTATTCTTTATTGCAAACATGTATACGTTTTGTATTCGCTGTTAAAACACCGTGCGTACCTGTTTGTAAACATGTTTACTTTTTTGCACACATATGTGTACTTGGATGTATACATGATTACAGTATTGTATACAAATGCCAGCTGGTGATAATTAGTTCATAAAATAGGTATTTATGTCGATATAAACTATAAATTGATAGATGAGGATAGAAGGCATACCTTGGATGTTAAGATGCTATAAATAAAACCTAACTAATAAAATAGCCCTAAAGAAATAGGTAGAAAGATGTAGAAGTTTTTCAATTATTAGTATAAAATAATAGAAAGGGAGGGATTGCACATGTGGACCGTTAAGGGAATAATATCAATCATCTTTATAGCATCACTGGCGATTTCGATTCCTTTTGGAAAAATATTAGTAGATACGAAAACATTTTTAATTGCAGTATCGTTATACCTCATTTTCTCACTTCTTTATTTTAACCTTCGAGTTATCAGTAAAAAAGGAAAAGTTAACATCGATCATGGTACGTCATATAGTATGTCTTTTGTTCTTTTCGCCGGCCCCTTAGGTCTGTTAATCTATGAAACCATTTACAGGACCACCACCTATCTTTACAAAAAAAAGACAAATACTGCTGATCCGGATGAATTCATGCACTTATTCTATAATATAGGATCCTTTGTCACCGCAAACTCATTAGTATTTTATCTATACATGAATTACTTTCCACTGATAGAAAACAAACCATTTTTGTACTGGGTTCTATTATTTGCTCTAGTTTTAGGGTCCGCCCTACTAACTGATACATTCCTAATCACTATTTTTTATTTTATAGGTGAGATTAAAAGCAAACAGGACATGATTGAATTTTATAAAGGAAGAAGCTGGCTTGATACCGGCAAGGTAACTCTGACAAACGGGCTATTGTTAGTCTTTCTATTAGACGGAAAATGGGAAGTTATTATAGCATTTTTTATTCTTAACTATCTTGTAAGCCGGTCATTTCTCGTGAAATCGCAAAGCTTACAGGATCGAGCAGAGCGGGATAAGTTTGAACAAATGGCTTACACAGATTTCCTAACCGGTATTCCAAATCGTGCTCATATGGACAAAGTTATGAATACAATGCAGGAAACAGGAGAGTATTTAGGAGTAGTCGTAGCCGATATTGATTACTTCAAGGCAATCAATGACTCTTATAACCATGCAGTAGGAGACCTTGTTATAAAACACTTCGCAAAACTATTAAAAGATAACATAGAAGAAAAAGATTATGTATTCCGAAGTGGTGGTGAGGAATTTACATTATTGTTGCGATGCAGGAACTTTGAAGAAACGGTTAAACTTGCTGAACAATTACAAACAGAGGTGGAGCATAGTATAGTAGATGCAAATTTTAAGAATAAGCATGTCTTAATTCGATACACAGCTTCATTTGGTCTATATTACTACAAAGTCAATGATAAATTGACTTTGGAAAAAGCATATGTGAACGCAGATAATCTATTACTCCACGCAAAAAAGGTAGGTAGAAACCGGGTTACTGTTAAAAACGGAATGATTGACGTGCCTTTATCAGGTAGATACTAACATATTGGTGCGACTGGATGGGAATAACTATTAAAATTGTCTTGATAAATCTTCATGGTAGTATCAATTTCAATACTACGAACAGTTATAATATGACCCTATATATCTTCGGGGTCTTATTTATAATAGCACTGGCCATCTCTATATGGATCAGAACGGACATTAAAAGGTTAAGAAATGAACAAACAGAATCAGTTGGGAACCTATCTGATTTAGCAAGTGGTGAAACCCGTTAATTGAGCAGTAAATACATCGTCGTGACGTATCTTTTCTAAAAAGAAAGATGTGTTACGGCTTTTAATTTTAGTGTCAATCAATTCCTATCTTGTATTGTATTTGAAAAACATTTAACAAATCAATTAAGCTTTACTTTGTGCGACGACTAGCTATTATGGTTTGCATTTCATATATGTTCATCATCTGAATTCCTCCCTATTTCTTTGATACTCTAAGTATAGGTATAAATTCAATTTTCCATAACAGCTAGTAGCCTGATTTTATCTCAACCTCCGGACTGATTTAAATTTACTTCCTTATGAAATAATGATAAAAAGCAGGATTTAAATAGACTTGTGAAGAATAATTAGAGTAGATAATTAGATGATTAAAGGGAGATAGATATGTAATGAAAATCGGTCAAATTGGTATTCCCGTAAAAGAAATTAATAGGGCGATTCATTTTTATAAAGATTTACTTGGCCTTTCTTTGTTATTTAACACAAGCAACATGGCTTTTTTTGACTGTGACGGGACAAGAATTATGTTAACGTTGCCTGAGAGGGAGGAATTTGCGCATCCCAGCTCAGTCATCTATTTTCAAGTTGATGATATACGTGATTCTTACGATGATCTTACCGAGAGAGGTATTCCTTTTATAGACGAGCCACATAGTGTAAGTAAAATAGGAAACACAGAAACATGGATGGTCTTTTTTAAGGATTCTGAGGATAATACACATGCTTTGACCAGTGGAATTGAGAAGGTATAATGACTATTGTAGCCGCTTTGGCGGTGTGTATTCATGGTCACCTTTTTCAATTTCAGAAAAAATATCCTGTTGATGAGTAGGTGCTTTTTTCATCTCTTTGACCTCACCTAACTTAGTTAAAATTTTTTGAACATCTTCAGCTAATTGCTGAAATTCCTTTTTTGTTACTGATTGGGCCTCTTCTTTTAGTACAAACCCCACCTGACCATTAGGTTCTAATGTCGCCCATTTAACTTCCGATATTTTAGTTACATTTTTCTGGCGCAAATTCATTTCTAATTGATCCACTGTTAATCTTACTTTTTTTAAATTTTTTTCATTTATTATTCCATTTTCAATTAAAACCTTTGATTTCCCTGTAATAAGTGTCTCAATAAAATCAACTTTTATTTGAGCTAACTCCATTACCGTTAAGGTCAAAACGAGTATACCTCCAACCCCAAGTGTTATCCAGACATTTTTGCCTGCAAGTGGCTGGATAAGCAAAGAACCCATACCAATCATAATCACTGTTTGTGTTAGCGTCATTTGAGATATGGACTTTCTTCCTGCAAATCGCAGTAAAAGAGTACCACCAACGACAATGAGAACAGACTTCCATATCCAGTCAAGATCCATCTTTTTACCCTCCTCCTATCAAATTATAATTTAGTTTGGCTCTTTAGAAGCAACACTATTCTTATTAGATTGCAAAAAATTAAATGAATTATTGAGTAAACAGCTCTTTTTTCTATTAACCTGTTTTTCAGATTGTTTTTTGACACAAAATCTATAGATTGCGACATAACTGCTGTATTTATCTCATACTCACTATTTATTTAGAATGGTGCTGATCAAGCGCTGCGGAAAAACACTCGCTTTCCGTGGGGAACGCTTCAGCCTCCTCGGAGCAGAAACCGCTCACTGTGGGGTCTTCAGACTGTTCCTTTCCCACTGGAGTCTCGCATTTTTCCGCAGCTTAGATAGCTTTCTTTTCAAGGGAGAAAAAGACCCATGAAATCATAGAATTCCTAGTGAAGTTAGAATACGTAGACTCCTGTTTAGAACAGTAGCACGCGTCCGAAGATCCTGGAAAAGGTGTTCTTTGCTTCTGAGGAGTCTGAGGCCGTGCCAGGCGACATAGCAGACACTGTGAAAGCGTAAGCTTGAGCAGATGTCACACTTGTACCCGGAGTGGTAAAAGCGAAGTATTCTGCCGGAACGACGTCTAGAAAGTTTTACTATGTAGCAGTTTGTATCAATTGCAAATGTCTTTCCATTATTAGAGGGAGCCAGTGTTACTGGCTCCCTCTCTACAAACAAATTATTGAGTTTTGTTTTGTTGGGATTGTTGTGTTGCTTGAGTTGCTTGAGCTTGCTGTGCTTGATCTGCTTGCTGACGAGCCTGTTGTAGTTGTTGTTGTGCTTGTTGAAACTGCGGGTCTTGTTGAGCGGTACCGCCAGCTTGATTTTGACTATTTTGAAGTGCTTGTTCTGCTTGCTGCAGTTGTTGCTGCGCCTGTTGCATCTGTTGCGGATCTGCACTAGCTTGTGCCTGTTGTACTGCTTGTTGCGCCTGCTGAGCCTGTTGTGCAGCCTGTTGAATTTGTGCATTTTGTTTTGCCATTCTTAAAAACCTCCATTTATTTATTGTGCAATTAAACACTAGTACGTATCATTCACAAGTTTGCTCAAATTATCATAATTAAATTATAAAAATAAAATACACCAAAAAAACACGCCTGGCCTCAGACGTGTTTTTCAATCTTTATATTACTTTTTCTTTCTTTATTTGCTTACTTCTTAGTTGCCCACAAGCCGCGTCAATGTCTGCACCATTTTCCCAGCGTACTCCACAGTTAATACCATATTTTTTAAGTGTTTCAAAAAATGCTTGAATGCTTTCAGAGTCACTTCTTTCGTATTGGTTATGTTCATCAACTGAATTATAAGGAATTAGGTTCACATAAGTTAAGTGACGTTTATCTTGAAGTAATTTTGCAAGCTGCACCGCTTCTTCCTTGTGATCATTGACATCCTTCAACATAATATACTCATAGGTGATGCGTCTGTTTGTTGTTTCCAAATAATAATCAATTGCCTTCATGAGTTTTGCTATTGGGAATGCTTTGTTAATCTTCATAATTCGTGTTCTCAGTTCATCGTTTGGTGCATGTAGAGAAATTGCCAGGTTAACTTGAATTCCTGTATCGGCGAACTCATATATCTTATGCGCAAGTCCACTTGTTGAGATTGTAATGTGTCTAGCACCAATGCAAAGCCCTTTGTCGTCATTAACTACACGTACAAAATCAATCATATTCGTAAAGTTATCAAACGGTTCTCCAATTCCCATTACAACGATATGACTTACTCGTTCTTCCTTACCTTGTTCATCAAGATGCTTTTGTACATTCATAATTTGCTCAACAATTTCACCGGCAGAAAGATCGCGGCTTTTCTTCAATAGTCCACTGGCACAGAACGTACAACCGATGTTACAGCCGACCTGTGTCGTGACACAAACTGATAAACCATAGTTAAAGCGCATCAAAACAGTCTCGATTAAATTTCCGTCTTCCAGTTTAAACAGGAACTTAATTGTGCCATCCTTTGACTCCTGTTTGACAGTCTCCTCTAATGTATACAAAACAAAGTGTTCATCAAGTAATGCTATACAATCCTTGTTGACGTTGTTCATTTGAGAAAACTCAGTTACACGCTTCTTATATAACCAGTTCCAAACCTGTTGGGCTCTGAACTTCTTTTGTCCATGTTCCTCTAACCATTCCGTTAATTGATCATATGTTAGTCCATAAATGGATGATTTTTTCATTTTGTACCCTCTTTTCAACGCACGAATTCCTTTACTTACCTATATTACTGAAAATCTGTGTATGAAGCAAATGGTTTGTGATGGAAAAAGTGGTTGAAGATACGTCTCACCTGATTTTTAGGGACAATAATAAATTTGACTAAAGTGGAAATTTGTCTCTTTAACGCTGACTATAAGGTATAAATAGTAATATCGCCAGAGCTAGTTCTGGCTTTGATATTATTTTTTCCCAAGCCAAGGGTTGCAACAACGTTATGGTCGTTCTTCTCCTTGATTTCTAAATCGTCAATACGCACATTGACGTCGCCTGAATTTGCTCTACACTCAAGACTCAGTGTCTCTGGCACCTGATCAAATTGTATATCCACATTTCCACTTGAGGCTTTAAAATCAAGATTACCATTTATTGCGTAACTGTTATAGACAATATCTCCAGAAGACGTCTCCATTATCGCTTCATTACTTACCAATTCCTTTGACTTAATTGATCCACTACTGGCAACTAGCTTTGCATTCCCAGCATTATTTCCCTTTACGACAATATCACCACTTGATGATTTAATAAAAAGTTTGTTACTTACTGATAAATCAGATATCAATTGACTTCCTGATGAAGAACTACTCGTAACTGTTTTTGACACTAACTTACTAAGTATAATTTCTCCAGAGGATGTCCTGATCTGTAAATCATTATACGTTTTTTCAGGCAATGTAATCTGTAATTTTACATCGCTGTAACTAGCTTTAAATTGCAGACCTACATCCTTTTTCTTTTTGTTAAAGCTAATATCCAATGAATTACCCCGTTGTGAAACTTTAAACTCATAATCCTCTGCTAACTTCTCACTTATTTCACCAGTTAACAAGATGATGATATCCTCTCCAGCACCTGTTTCAACTTCTACATCCGCAGAAGAAGTTGAAACAACAAGCGTATCTATTTGTTCTCCTATTACTGTCTCTTTTTGATTAATTTCAACTGTATTCTTCCTTAATCCAAAAGCAGCCATTGTCCGTTACTCCTTATCTTAACTATATTTTACTATTATTCTAACATTTTCTCTTAATCTTACCCATTTCGCTTTGAAGTTTGAAGTGTTTTCTTCAAAAGTAGAAATAACAGATACTATGATTCTAATCTGTTATTTCTAGGACTTCCTATGGTAATACCGAACTCCCCATCAAATATCGATCACATTCTCTAGCGGCTTCCCGCCCTTCATTAATAGCCCATACAATCAGGCTTTGACCGCGTCTTATGTCCCCAGCTGCAAAAATACCCTCCCGATTGGTTGTGTATTTTCCGTATTCAGCTTTCACAGTTGATTTTTCTGTTGTTTCGATTTTCATTTGTTGCAATAAATTTTGTTCTGGGCCTTTAAAACCTATAGCAATCAACACAAGGTCGGCTGGCCATACCTTCTCTGTACCTGGGATATCCACTCGTTTACGATTGCCGTTTTCATCAACCGTCAACTTCACATTATTTGTATGGACTTCTTTTACATTGCCGTTACTATCACCAACGATTTTTTTCGTCATTACAGCATATGCACGTGGGTCACCACCAAATTTACCGGCAGCTTCTTTATGCCCATATTCAATACGATGGATGATTGGATACTGGGGCCAGGGATTTCCCATATCATCCCTTTTGGCTCCTTTCTTATCGTAAATATCAAATTGGGTAAGGCTTTTACAGTTGTGCCTGACAGCTGTTGCTAGACAGTCTGTTCCTGTATCTCCACCACCAATAACTATCACATGTTTATTTTCTGCTGAAAGATAAGCTCCATCTTTGTGATTTGAATCAAGCAGGCTTTTCGTATTAGCATGTAAAAAATCCATAGCATGATGTATGCCTTTCAGCTCACTACCTTCTACTTCCAAATCCCTCTGAACTGCTGCACCACCACATAGAATAGTAGCATCAAATTCATTTTCCAGCTGATTGACGGTAACATCTACCCCAACCTCTGTATTCAGAACAAACGTTATTCCCTCAGCTTCTAAAATAGCTGCACGTCGCGCAACGATAGTATAGGATAGTTTCATTTCTGGAATCCCATAGGTCAGTAAACCACCCACACGGTCATCGCGTTCGAATACTGTCACTGTGTGCCCTGCTTTATTTAATTGTGCAGCAGCAGCAAGTCCGGCTGGTCCGGATCCTATTACAGCAACCTTTTTACCAGTACGTTCTGTAGGAATCTCTGGAACGACCCAGCCTTCATCAAACCCATTTTCAATAATAGAACGCTCTATGGTTCGAATAGCGACAGGTGGCTCATTTATCCCTAAGACACATGCCCCTTCACATGGTGCTGGACAAGCAATTCCAGTGAATTCCGGAAAATTATTTTTCTCATGTTCAAGATCCAGTGCTTCCTTCCACTTACCCTCATAAACTAGTGTATTCCATTCTGGGATTAGGTGATTTACCGGGCAGCCTGACGTAACACCATTGAATTCATTGCCAGAGTGACAGGTGGGAACACCACAATCCATACATCTGGCACCTTGTGTCTGAATCTCACTCTCTGTCATAGGGTTTGTATAATCTATCCAATCTTTTATTCGCTTAATCGGATCACGTTCACGTTGAGCTTGACGTTCAAACTCCATAAATCCTGTCAGCTTTCCCATTAAACCTCTCCTCTACTATATCCGTTTTTGAGTTTCACCCCTTAACGGGAGCATACGCTTTTCTTTGTCTAGCTTCTGCTCCCAGCGTCTAGCAGACTTCCTACTTCTTCTTACGATAAGTCAACATCGATTCGCTCCGCTCCTCGTGTTTCCTTTATCTAATACGAAGCAGTCCAGTCTGTACGTCGCTTAACGGGAGCATACGCTTTTCTTTTGTCTAGCTTCTGCTCCCAGGGGTTCGGCGTCATAAGCAATTGACACTTCGAGGACCTAACCCCTGTCCTCTTCGGTCCTTTGCTTATGCGTTTCACCCCTTTTCGGGAGCATACGCTTTTCTTACTTACTTTCTTGGAAGGCTTTCATTTCTGCGTCGAATTTGGTTAGTCCGGTTTCTTTCAATTCTTTTATGCGACTTTGTACTTTTGTGTATGATTTCGGGATAACTTTCACAAAATCCCTTGCATATGTTTCCCAGTAGGCAAGTGTACGTTTTGCGTAGGAGCTATTTGTGTATTGGACGTGTTGTACAACCATTCCACGAACAGCTTCTAAATCTTCCGCGCTTAATGTTGTATGAACATGTACCAAATCAGCATTTACTTTTGTATGGAATGTTTGATCCTGATCAAACACATAAGCAACACCACCTGACATTCCTGCGGCAAAGTTTCTTCCCGTGGAACCGAGTATCACGACTGTTCCTCCAGTCATATACTCACACCCATGGTCGCCAACACCTTCGACTACTATGTTAGCCCCACTGTTTCTGACAGCAAAACGTTCACCTGCAATGCCGTGTATATAGGCTTCACCTGATGAAGCGCCATAAAAAGCAACATTTCCGATAATGATGTTCTTTTCAGGCTGGAAGGTGATTTTAGGATCGGGGTGGACAATGATTTTGCCACCTGACAATCCCTTACCTATAAAGTCATTGGAATCTCCTACTAAGCGCAACGTTATTCCCCGGGGAATAAACGCACCAAAACTTTGCCCAGCAGATCCCTTTAATGTTAGTTTTATTGTATTTTCAGGTAATCCTTCTTCTCCGTAACGTCGGGTTACTTCACTACCAAGCAAAGTACCTGTTACCCGGTTAATATTACGGATAGCTGTTGTGAATTTAACTGGTTCCTGGTTATCAAGCGCGCGTCTGCAGTTTGGAATTAACTCCTGATAATCAAGTGATTGCTCTATCCCATGATCCTGTTTGACCGTTGCATAGCGTCCAACTTTAGCTGGTAAATCTGGCTGATAGAGTAATGCAGTCAAATCAATTCCTTTTGTCTTCCAATGATTAATCGCTTCATTTGTCTTCAAAACATCAGTGCGACCAATCATTTCATCAATTGTTCTAAAACCTAACTCAGCCATTAATTCACGGGTTTGTCTCGCAATAAGCTGCATAAAATTCACAACATGATCGGGGTTTCCGGCGAATTTTTTTCGCAATTCCGGATTTTGCGTTGCAATACCCACAGGACAGGTATCTAAATGGCAGACGCGCATCATGACACATCCTAAAACTACTAGCGGTGCAGTTGAAAATCCGTATTCCTCCGCTCCAAGCAGAGCAGCCATAACAACATCTCGACCTGTCATCATTTTCCCATCTGTCTCTACAACGATGCGGTCGCGTAACCCGTTTAAAAGTAATGTCTGATGCGTCTCAGCCAGGCCAATCTCCCATGGCAGACCTGTGTGCTTTAAGCTAGTCCGTGGCGCAGCACCAGTTCCACCATCATATCCACTTATTAAAACAAGATCTGCACGCCCTTTGGCAACACCAGCCGCAATCGTACCAACACCAACTGCAGAAACTAATTTCACACTAATCCGTGCTTTTGGATTTGCATTTTTTAAATTGTGAATTAACTCCGCTAAATCCTCTATTGAATAAATATCATGATGTGGTGGAGGGGAGATTAATTCCACTCCAGGTGTCGAACCTCTTACTTCAGCTATCCACGGGTATACCTTCTTGCCTGGTAGATGCCCGCCTTCACCTGGCTTAGCACCCTGAGCAATTTTTAATTGAATTTCGTCTGCATTTACAAGATAGTGGCTAGTAACCCCAAATCTTCCCGAGGCAACCTGCTTGATTGAACTTCTTCTCGAATCTCCGTTATCATCTCTAGTAAATCGACTAGAATCTTCTCCACCCTCACCAGTGTTACTTCTACCACCAACACGATTCATCGCAACAGCCAATGCTTCATGTGATTCTTTACTGATAGAACCATATGACATCGCACCTGTTTTAAATCGCTGACAGATCGATTCAACAGATTCGACCTCGTCAATCGGAATTGATGTCTGCTTTTTGAACTCTATCAACCCTCGAAGTGACTGTAAATTATTGGTTTCGTTTGTTAATAGATTTGTATACTCTTGAAATAGATCATAGCTGTTTATCCTGCAAGCATGCTGGAGCAAATGAATTGTCTTTGGATTATATTGATGATCCTCACCATTTTCCCTAAACTGAAATTCATCCCCCGATTCCAACCCTGGTACTCCACCGCGATTTTCACCGAAACCCGTTCTGTGTCGCATAACAGCTTCTTTTTCTATTACTTCCATCCCAATTCCACCTAAACGTGAGGCCGTTCTGGTGAAATATTTATTGATTACGTCCTTATGAATACCTATAGCTTCAAATATCTGTGCTCCACGATAGCTCTGAATAGTTGATATTCCCATTTTAGAAAGAATCTTTATTATTCCATCAGTTACCGATGTAATATAGCGCTCAATTGCTTGATCCTCGTGATATGTCTCTAACTCTTTTCTTTCTACTAAATCGCTAACTGAGTCAAATGCCAGATAGGGGTTTATTGCTTCTGCTCCATATCCAAGTAATGTTGCAAAGTGATGCACTTCTCTGGGTTCAGCAGATTCTACTAAAATACTTACAGTGGTTCTTGTTCTCTGTCTGATTAAATGATGATGTAATCCCGAAACAGCAAGAAGTGCGGGAATTGCTGCTTTTTCTTCACTAACTCCTCTATCTGACAAAATGAGTAGTGTTGCTCCATTATCAATTTCCTCATCTGCTTTTTTAAATAACTTATCCAAGGCCTGTTCCATCAGTCCTTGGTTAGCCACATCAAATAGTACCGAAAGTTCACTTACCTTAAATCCATCAACCTGTTCCAATCGCAGCTTCTCAAGCTGACTATTTTTCAAAACAGGCGTTTGCAATCGAATGTGTCTGCAGCTTTCGGAATTTGGCACTACTAAGTTGCCTTCTCTACCAATAGTAGTTTCAGTCATAGTAATAATCTTTTCACGAATTGCATCAATAGGTGGATTTGTCACCTGAGCAAATAGTTGTTTAAAGTAGTTGTATAATAACTGTGGCTTTTTTGAAAGTACAGCAAGAGGGGAATCATATCCCATCGAACCAATTGGATCTTTTCCTTCAAGTACAAGCGGCTTGATAATTTTGTTTAATTCTTCACGTGTATATCCAAACGCTAACTGCTGCTTTAAAAGTTCTGTTCCATGAAACTGTTTCTTTTCATATGTAATCTCTGGAACGTCATTGATGTCTATCTTATTCGTTAACCATTCCTTATACGGCTGTTCCGATGCTGCCTGCAGTTTAATTTCATCATCAGGAATGATGACTCCTTTATCTAAATCTATCAGTAACATTTTGCCTGGCTGCAACCGATCCTTATATGCGATATCATCTGCAAAAATATCCAATGCTCCAACTTCAGAACCCATAACGATCATGCCACTTTTCGTAACATAGTAGCGCGCAGGTCTAAGTCCGTTACGGTCAAGACATGCACCAATCTGACTTCCATCTGTAAATACTAGTGCAGCTGGTCCATCCCATGGTTCCATTAGTGAACTGTGGTAATCATAAAAGTCGCGTTTTTCTTCCCTGATTGTTGTATCGTTTGCCCAAGGCTCCGGAACCATCATCATAGCAGTATGTGCGAGTGATCTCCCTGAAAGGTGTAGAAACTCAAAGCAATTATCAAACATCGAAGAGTCACTACCCTCAGCATCAATAACAGGTAATATTTTCTGAAGATCCTCTTCCTTAAAGTACTCAGATGTGCATAATCTTTCTCTTGCACGCATCCAATTGACGTTTCCCCGCAATGTATTGAATTCTCCATTATGAATAGAATATCTATTTGGATGTGATCGTTTCCAGCTGGGGAAAGTGTTCGTACTAAATCTGGAATGGACTAATGCCACTGCTGATTGGAAATCCGGGTGATTTAAGTCAATATAAAACGAATCTAGTTGTTCTGGAATTAACATACCTTTATAAACTATTGTTCTTGTTGAAAGACTACTAATATAAATGTCATCATACTCAGCATGTTTCGCCATTTCTTTTTCAATACGCTTTCGAATTACATAAAGTTTGCGTTCAAAAGCCATTTGATCTACAAGGTCTTCTGATTTTTCAACAAACAACTGGCGGATAACAGGCTTGCTTTTTGAGGCTACTTTTCCGATGAATGAATCGTTGATTGGCACTGGACGCCAACCCAGGAAGGTCTGTCCTTCTTCCTTAATAATTTGTTCGAAAACTTCTTTACTTCTTAGCCTTGTATCATGTTCAACTGGCAGAAAGACCATTCCTATACCATACTCTCCTGCTTCCGGCAGTGAAATATCTTCCTTCTCACATTGTTTCTTGAAAAATCGGTGGGGAATTTGCGTTAATATTCCAGCACCGTCACCAGTACTGGTGTCAGCTGACTGCCCACCTCTGTGTTCAAGATTACATAAAATATTTATCGCATTTTGCACGATGCTATGTGTTTTTTCACCATTTATATTTGCAATCATACCAATTCCACAAGCCTCGTGTTCATTGGCAGGATCATATAACCCCTGCAATTCAGGGAATCCGTTTCTTGTCATCACAACAACCCCTTTTCAATTATCTAAAGATTCTAGTAACTAATAATGTATTAGTATACCATATAAGATAGTCTTTAACAAAAAATTCTGATAACAAAATATCAAAATTATTTAGATTTCTAGAGGAGTATGAGTTCGAACTTTCTTGTAGCGGA